>NZ_BAAAMJ010000043.1:0-67206 GCF_039529215.1 Streptomyces sodiiphilus
GGCTACACCTACGCCAACAACAACCCCCTCACCTACAGCGACCCCACCGGTCTCTTCTTCAGGAACCCCACGAAGTTCCTGAACAGCATGAAGAAGATCGCCAAGACCGCCACCAAGCTGTACAAGAAATCACAGTCGGTCAAGCGTTCCTCCACCGCCACCAGAACCAGCTACACGAGCAGGAACGCGTCCACCCGCACCAACGGACCGGTCAGTGATGACAGTGTGTGCGTGGGGAGTAACAGTGCATACTGCATCAAGTATCGGACAACTGGAAAGTATCCCCCGAGCATGTGGGGGCCTCAGGACCCGACCGTCAGCGGCAGGGACATCGCCAAGGCGCTCGTGTCCCTATTCGTCAGCCTTGACGAATGGAAGGGGTGTCTCGGAGACGAACCGAACCTGAGTGACTGTGTTTGGGCTGGTACTGACTTTGTGCCGGCACTCAAGCCTGCTCGCGCCGGCAAGTTTTTCAATAAGTTCAGAAATATCGACTGTAACAGCTTTGCGCCAGGCACACGCGTCCTGATGGCTGACGGTACGGCCAAGCCGATCGAGGAAGTCGAGATCGGTTGACAAAGTCCTGGCCACCGACCCGGAAACAGGAGAGACGTCAGCCCAAGCCGTCACCGCCGAGATCACAGGCCACGGTCTTAAGAATCTGGTCAGTATCTCGGTGGTCGCCAACGAGAGCAGTGACACCGTCGATATCGTGGCCACCGACGGCCACCCCTTCTGGGTACCCGACCTGGAACAGTGGACCGACGCCGGCGACCTCACCCCCGGCACATGGCTCGCCACCGGCACCGGAACCCTCACTCAGATCACCGCAGTCGAGCACCACACCCTCCAACTCACCGTCCACAACCTCACCATCGCAGACCTCCACACGTATTATGTGCTGGCGGGTGCCACGCCAGTCCTGGTGCACAACAGCAACGGATCGTGTGGTGTATGGAAATCTGAGTTCGACAAACTGCCGAAAGGGAGACAGGGGCACGTTCGGGAGATGCCTGATGAGAAGACCATGCGCAACGCATTCGAGCGCTGGACTGCTGGTGCTGAGCGACTTCCAGCGCGGGGACCAAAGATCCCCGAGGTGTATCGACTCGGAGACGGCACTGTGATCCAATGGAGAACGGCATCTGCTTCTGGTGGTGCGACGGTGGATATCCAGCCTGGTAGCGGTGGAAAACCAATGAAAATTCACTTGCCGTGATCGACAGACGCATTTTCGCTGACGTGCTGATCGAAGGGCTGGACGATTGGGTCCCAATCGACCAGCTCATCTGGGCAGCGCGCGAAGGGAGGAAGGGGCACCCGTGGAGGGGGTGCTTTGTCGAGCTTTTGCGCTTCTTGTTGGAAGACGGCCTGATTCAGATTGGTGAGCTTGCTGTAGAGGGATTTGTGCCGTGGAGGGGGGAGGTCGACGAAGTTGTCCAGCTGGTGCTCGATGATCTGGAACGCCTTTCCTGGGAACCTAAGCTGGGCAGCCGCGCCTGGATCGCGAATACGGAAGAAGGGGACGAAGTTGCGCGGTCGCTGATTGATTGCTGAGAGCTCGTAACACGTCTTGTGATGGCGGGCTGGTGGGCGTGACCAATCGATGGGTTGCCGCGCTCGGTGGTGTGTGAGTGCCAAGCCGTGGATTGTGTCGGATGAACTGTGGTCTTGGTGGAGCCGTTGCTGCCCCCTTGTCCGGAGCGCCCGGAGGTCAGGAACTCCATGCGGGGCCACGAAGAGGGTAACGGGGCGTTGGAAGAGGCCCGTCGCCGATCAACCGCTGGTCCCCGCCTGGCGGCGTCAACCGCGCCCGTGCTCGCGGCCGGACAGCAACTGCCCGTGCCGGGCGACTCGGAGCGCGGAAAGTCATCTACGCAGGTGGGTGTTGAGCCGGGCGGCCTGGCGGGTCAGGTGGTTGCGTTCGGCGAGGGTGGGGGCCTGCCGGGCCGCCTCGGCGTACAGCCGGGCCGCCTTCGGCAGGTCGCCGTCGCGCTCGTGGAGGTAGGCGGCCACCGCGGTGTGGCGGGGGACGGGGCGTGCCCCGCTCGGGGAGGTCGAGGAGTCGTGCTCCAGGGCCGCGAGCGCCGCGAGGCCGGCGCGCGGGCCGTCGGCCTCGCCGACCGCCACCGCGCGGTTGAGCCGGACGACCGGGCTGTCGGTCAGGCGCACGAGTTCGTCGTACCACTCGGTGATCTGCACCCAGTCCGTCTCCTCGGCTGTGGGCGCGTCGGCGTGGAGGGCCGCGATGGCGGCCTGCGCCTGGAACTCGCCGAGCAGGTCACGGGCGAGGGCCGCCTGCAGGATGCCGATGCCCTCGGCGATCGACTCCGTGTCCCACCGGCCGCGGTCCTGTTCGGCCAGCGGCACCAGGCTGCCGTCGGGCGCGGTCCGGGCGGCGCGTCGGGCGTGGTGGAGCAGCATGAGGGCGAGCAGCCCCGCCACTTCGGGGTGGTCGATGGCCGTCGCGAGCTGCCGGGTGAGCCGGATGGCCTCGGCGGCCAGGTCGACATCGCCGGAGTAGCCCTCGTTGAAGACGAGGTAGAGGACGCGCAGCACCGTGGCGACATCGCCGGGCCGGTCGAACCGGACCTTGGAGACGGTGCGTTTGGCCCGGCTGATGCGCTGCGCCATGGTCGCCTCGGGCACCAGGTAGGCCCGGGCGATCTGGCGGGTGGTCAGCCCGCCGACGGCGCGCAGCGTGAGCGCGACGGCGGACGACGGGGTCAGCGACGGGTGGGCGCACAGGAAGTAGAGCCGGAGCGTGTCGTCCGCCGCGGGCGCGGGACCGGGCGTCGGCTCCTTGTCGACCAGGGTCTCGCGCCGGCGGCGGGCGGCGTCCGCTCGGGTCGCGTCGAGGTACTTGCGCCAGGCCACGGTGACCAGCCAGCCCTTCCAGTCCCGCACGGCGGAACCGCCGCCGGTGGAGCCCGGGGAGGGGGAGGCGGCGGCCCGCCCGAGGCGGACCGCCTCCACCAGCGCCTCCTGCAGGGCGTCCTCGGCCGCCGCAAAGTCGGCTCCGCGGCGGACGAGGATGGCGAGCACGCCCGGGGTGAGGCTCCGGAGCCGGGCCTCGTCCACGTCAGGGGTCATTCCGTGACGGTGGGCGGGGCCGTCAGGAAGGGGCGGACCTCCAGCCACTCGTGGATCGGTTCCCCGCCCGCCCCGGGGGCGGCCGACAGCTCTCCGGCCAGTTCGAGGGCGCGCTCGTAGCTGTCGACGTCGATCACCATCCACCCGGCGATGAGGTCCTTGGTCTCGGCGAACGGGCCGTCGGTGACCGGCGGGCGTCCCTCGCCGTCGTAGCGGACGAAGGTTCCCTCCGGGGCGAGGGCCTGTCCGTCGACGTATTCGCCGGTCTCCTCCAGCCGGGCGGCGAAGTCGTTCATGTACCGCACGTGCGCCGAGACCTCCTCGGGGGTCCACTGGTCCATGGGCACGTCGTTGACGGCAGCCGGAGCTCCGCGGTAGTGCTTGAGCAGCAGGTACTTCGCCATCGTCTTCTCCTCGGTGCTGGTGCGACTCATTGTGGTCGCGTGCATCCGGGGGACGGAGCCGGTCGCGGTTTCTCGACACGTCCGGCGGATCCCTTTCCGCCGGGGTGGGCTATTCCCCTGAGCCGCCCCATGGGTTCCGGGGCGCCGCGACAGCGGTCCGCGCGCATGCCCGGGATGTCAGTCGTGGTGCCGGGAGCGGATCCGGGGGAGGCTGGGCGGATGAGCGAGATGGTGGAGACGGCGTCGGGGCCGGCGCGGGTGACGTGGCACCGGGCGGAGAAGACGGCGCGTGCGGTGCTGGCGCTGGGGCACGGCGCCGGGGGCGGTATCGAGGCGCGTGATCTGGTGGCGCTGGCCGCCGCCCTGCCGGGGCGGGGTATCACGGTGGCGCTGGTGGAGCAGCCGTGGCGGGTCGCGGGCAGAAAGGTGGCACCCGCGCCGAAGACGCTGGACGCGGCCTGGCGCGAGGTGTGGCCGGTGCTGGAGGCGGAGGGCGTGCCGGTGGTGTCGGGCGGGCGCAGCGCGGGGGCGCGGGTGGCCTGCCGCACCGCGGGGGAGCTCGGCGCCCGCGCGGTGCTGGCGCTGGCGTTCCCGCTGCACCCGCCGGGGAAGCCGGACAAGTCCCGGGCCGGGGAACTGGAGGGGGTCAAGGTGCCGGTGCTGGTGGTGCAGGGCGCCCGGGATCCGTTCGGGCGGCCCGCGGAGTTCCCGGCCGGCACCGAAGTGGCCGAGGTTCCCGGCGGGGACCACGGCTTCGCGGTGCCGAAGAAGGCGGACACCGGTCAGGACGAGGCGCTGGCGCTGCTCACCGAGTCGGTGTCCGGCTGGCTGGACCGGCACTGCTGAGCGCTGCCGCCTCGGCGCGGTGCCGGACCGGGCCCGTTTCTGTGTCATGCCGTGAGTCCGTTCACGGTGGTCGGCGACTGTGCCCTTGGGAGCTTGGAGAGGCGATACAGCGCACCCTCACAGCAACGGATTACCGGTGAGCCGGCTCTGTCCGGGCGCCATGTCCGTCGGTATGACGGTGGACGAACAGACCGCGTTCGGCATTCTGGCCGGGTTCGTCGAAGCCGGTGGGACCATCGACCCGCCAACTGCTGTTCGTTCCGGGTGCCCGAGGGCCGCGGCGGGGAGAGCAAGACCGTCCTGGGCCGCTGGCCGGCCGATCGCGGCAACGCTGCCCGGGGGGCAGTCCACAGGTGGTCCCGGTCATCGGGGTCAGTTCGGTGGCGCAGCTCGACGAGTGTCTGGCCGCGGCCGGTCTGGAACTCCCCGGGGAGCTGCGCACGCGCATGGACGAGGCGGCCTGACGCCGGACTTCACGGGCGCAACGCCCGGCGGGCCCCGCACCGGTGCCGGTGCGGGGCCCATGTGCGCACACCCGCTCGTCACCGGACGGTGCCCGTGTGACCGGGCCCCGTGGTCGCGGCCCGGCCGGCGGAAGAGGGCCCGGTCCCGCGGACGCCGTGCGCCACGGGCCGGACGGCGGGAGACGGGGAGCGGGGTCAGGAGGGGGTGCCGGGGGTGGCGGCTGCCGCGCCGGCGCCGGCGGTGCGCTGGGCGGGGATCTTCGGGCCGTCGCCGGCCTGCCGGCGGCGCCGGGCGTCGGACTTGTCGCACAGGGCGGCAGTGGCTGCCCTGAAGCGCTCCAGGGAGGGCGGGTCGGACGGGCCCAGCAGGTGCTCCTTGAGCGCGGCGCGGTCCGCGGCCAGCGTGTCGAGCGCCGGGTCTCGGACGGTGGCCAGCAGGGCGGGGATCCCGTCGGCGTCCCGGCCGAGGACGGTGGCGGCGCGCACAGTGGGGTTGACCGCCCGGAACTCCGCATCCGTCATGCCGCTGGTGTTGACCACGGCGTACGGCTTGGAGCTGGCCAGGAAGTCGGAGACGACGCTGGAGACGTCGGTGACCAGCAGGTCGGCCTGGTTGAAGCAGGCGTAGATGGCAGGCCGCGGGCCGTCCAGGACCAGGTGCTCGCCCGGGGCGTGGGAGGCCCAGAAGGCCGTTTCCCAGGCGGCGGTGGCGGCCTCGACGCGCGCGGCGCGGCCCGGCTCTGGGGCGCCCTGGAGCATCATCCGTTCCAGGTCGTCGGCGTCGGCCCGGAAGGCGGTGGCGGTGAGGCTGTCCAGCTCGGCGGTGCGCCGGGCCAGTTCCTCCCGGGCGGCGGGGTCGTGGCGCGGGGCGCGCGCGGCGTTGGCCTCGGCGATCAGCGCCCGGATGCGGGCGTCGGCCGCGCCGGCCCGGGCGTCGACGGAGCCGGTCATCGGGTGCGGCTTGTACAGGAGACGGACGCGCTCGTCGGCCAGCAGGGCCGAGACGATGTTCTCCCCGGCCAGGATGACCGAGGTGTTGCCCGGGTCCTTGGTCCAGCCCTCCCAGGTGGGGGCGTAGAGCACGGTGACCGGGCCGTCGGCCGGCGGGCGCCCGTCGGCCGGCCGCACGGGGGCGAGCTGCGGGCGGCCGACCTCGACGACATCCCGGTCGTCGACGCCGACGTCGGCCAGCGCGTAGCGCTCGCGGGCCGCCGGGCCGGCCACCCACACCTCGTCGTAGACCTTGGCGTAGGGGTTGCAGCTGGAGAGCTTGTCGCTCTCGCCGTGGTTGGTGAAGGCGTGCTTGATGGAGGGGATGCGCAGCACCTGGGTGGTCTTCGGGGCGTTCGCCGGGTGCAGCATCATCTTGAGCGTGGAGTGCTCCAGGTGCATCAGATGGGCGACCTTCGGGATGCACACCATCGGCACGTCGGTGGCGGCGATGAGCTGCACCATGCAGCGCTCGCGGAGGACGATCAGCGGCTTGCCGTCGAGGGCGGCCAGCGTGGTCAGCCACATGTTCGCCTGGTAGGCGGTCGCGTTGCCGCCGGAGAAGTACAGGGCGACGTCCGGCCGGTAGCCGTCCAGCCAGGCGTCCAGCCAGGCCAGCACCTGCCGCTCGCTCGGCGGGCGCTTCCCGGGCAGCAGCCAGGTGGCCAGGTGGACGGCGCCGGCCAGCGCGAGGAGGACGGTGGTGCCGGTGCCGAGCAGCCCCCAGATCACCTGCTCGGTGGCGACGGTCGCCAGCAGTCCGGCGGTCGCGGGCACGGAGAACAGCAGCAGCCGGTGGCCGGACTGCCGGGCCAGCAGCCGGGGCGGTGCCGGGGACAGCCGGAGCCCCGAGGTGTCGATGTTGCGGGTGAGGACCGGCAGCGTGCGGGAGCGGCGCACGACGATGGACAGGCCGCGGGTGACGAAGTGCAGGGCGTAGCCGGCGAGCAGTCCGGTCGCCAGCAGCAGCCGGTCGGAGGTCTCCAGCCCCGGCAGCTGCACGAGCATCGCCAGGACGAGGAGGTCGCGCAGCAGCTGCCGGACGGTCTCGGCGCAGTGGACGCGGGCCAGTGCGGCCGGCACGGCGGGCAGCCACTGCCGCAGCGCCAGGTCCACCGTGAGGCCGGCGGCAGCGGCGGCGATCACGAGCGTGACATGGGGCACTTTGACGCCGATGACGAGCACGGCGAAGGAGGCCAGCAGAACTGCGAGGGCGAAGTGCTGCAGTCCGCGGCGGGGCATCGGTCCGGCAGAGGGCACGAGGGGAGCTCCGGGGGAGAAACGAGCGGGTGGGGGGAACGGCTCACGCAGACGCGGGACCGGCCCGTCCCTCACAGAGCGTATGGCGGAGGCCAAAGCTGAGCAATCGCCGCGTCCGTTTGGTCCCGGCACGATTCCGTGGCGAACACCACACCCGGCCGTCCGCGCAGGCCGGGCGGGGGCGGCGGGGCCGCGCGGTGCCGTAGATTACGGCACGGTCCCGGTGCGGTCGGTGGGTGGCCGGGTGACACGACGGAGCACAGAGGTACCAAGGTGACAGCGGCACGGCAGGACGTCACGGACGCCCGCAGGATCGTCGTCAAGATCGGCTCGTCCTCGCTGACCACGGCGTCGGGCGGGCTGGACGCCGACCGGGTGGACGCGCTCGTCGACGTCCTGGTCCGGCACCTGGGCGGGCAGCCGTCCGGGCCGGGCGGCGCCGAGCCGGGGGGCGCCGGGGAGGGCAAGCAGATCGTGCTGGTCTCCTCCGGGGCCATCGCCGCCGGGCTCGCCCCGCTGGGCCTGCCCCGCCGCCCCTCCGACCTCGCCCGGCAGCAGGCCGCGGCCAGCGTCGGCCAGGGACTGCTGCTCGCCCGCTACACCGCGTCCTTCGCCCGCTACGGCCGGAGGGTCGGCCAGATCCTGCTCACCTTCGACGACGTCAGCCGCCGCGCGCACTACCGCAACGCCTACCGCACGCTGGACCAGCTGCTGGCCATGGGCACCGTCCCGGTGGTCAACGAGAACGACACCGTCGCCACGGACGAGATCCGGTTCGGCGACAACGACCGGCTGGCCGCCCTCGTCGCCCACCTGGTACGGGCGGACCTGCTGGTGCTGCTCTCCGACGTGGACGGCCTCTACGACGGGGACCCGCGCCGCCCCGGGGCCAGCCGCGTGGAGACCGTGCGCGGCCCGGGCGACCTGGACGGCATCCGGCTGGGCAACGCCGGGCGCGCCGGGGTGGGCACCGGCGGCATGGTCACCAAGGTGGAGGCCGCCAGGATCGCCACCGAGGCCGGCATCCCGGTGGTGCTGACCTCCGCCGGCCGGGCGGCCGACGCCCTGGCCGGCCTGCCCACCGGCACCCACTTCCACCCCACCGGGCGGCGCTCCGCCGGGCGCCTGCTGTGGCTGGCGCACGCCTCCGCCCCGCGCGGGGCCGTCATCCTGGACGAGGGCGCCGTGCGCGCCGTCACCGAGCGGGGCGGTTCGCTGCTGCCCGCGGGGATCACCGCGGTCGAGGGCGACTTCACCGCGGGGGAGCCGATCGAACTGCGGGCCGAATCGGGCCGTCCCGTGGCGCGGGGGCTGGTCAACTTCGACGCCCGGGAGATCCCCCGTCTCATCGGCCGCTCGACCCGTGAGCTGGCCCGTGAACTCGGGCCCGCCTACGAGCGCGAGGTCGTACACCGGGACGACCTCGTGCTGCTGCGCGGCTGAGCCGGGGCGGTCCTCACTCACGCCGGTGCGGTGCGGGCGGTTCCCGATCCGGCAGAAGTCCAGTCTTTCAACGGAAGGTTCCCCGAAAAACCCTGCGCGGACGGGCACGAACTGGTCCACTTTGATGCGCGGCCCGTGGCCGGCGAGGCGGCCGCGGGCATTCAGCGCAACGAGACCGCCCGAGTCAGGAGGCTGCCGGTGAGACGACTGGCCAGCGTCGAGGAGAACCGGCGCGCCCGGCCGGCGCAGCAGCGCGAGACCTGCGGCCGGCCCACGCCGCGGCTGTGGCACGTCACACTCAGCGTCGCGGGCGACGAGAGGCCGCGCACCGACGTGCGGCGAGCCCTGGAGCGGCTGGCGCACGACCACCCCTTCCTGCTCACCGGCCGCTACGCGGGCGACCACGCCGAGATCCGCTACTGGGAGGAGGCCCGCGACCTGCACGACGCCGCCGCGGTGGCGCTGCGGCTGTGGGGCGAGCACCGGCGCACCGCGCAGCTCCCGCCGTGGGAGATCGTCGGCCTGGAGGTCATCGGCCGGGAGGCCTACCACCAGCGCGTCGCCGAGGGCTGGGGTCCGCCGCCGGCCGTGCCCGTGGGCGTCCACCCGTTCTGATCGCCGGCGCGCCG
Source organism: Streptomyces sodiiphilus (assembly GCF_039529215.1). Lineage (NCBI taxonomy): Bacteria > Bacillati > Actinomycetota > Actinomycetes > Kitasatosporales > Streptomycetaceae > Streptomyces > Streptomyces sodiiphilus. Next base: position 9,130 of record NZ_BAAAMJ010000043.1, read on the forward strand.
GCGGCCGGAGCCCGGCAGGGCGGCCCGCGGGTGCCCGCAGTCCGGACGCCGCGGGCCCGGCGGCGCGCGGACGGCTAGGCTTGCCGGACATGAGCCGCAGCGCATCCGAATCCGCCGTGATCACCACCGCTCGCCGTGCCCGCGAAGCCGCCGCCGCCCTCGCCCCGCTGCCGCGCACGGCACGGGACGCGGCGCTGGAGGCCATCGCCGACGCTCTGGAGGCCCGCTCCGCCGAGATCGTCGAGGCCAACGCCCAGGACATCGCCCGGGCCCGGCAGGCCGGCACCCCCGACGCCATCGTCGACCGGCTCACCCTCACCGAGCAGCGCGTGTCGGCCATCGCCGCCGACGTCCGGGACGTCGTGGCGCTGCCCGACCCGGTGGGCGAGGTCGTCCGCGGCTCGACGCTGCCCAACGGCCTGGAGCTCCGCCAGGTCCGGGTGCCGCTCGGCGTGGTCGGCATCATCTACGAGGCCCGGCCCAACGTCACCGTGGACGCCGCCTCGCTCTGTCTGAAGGCGGGCAACGCCGTGCTGCTGCGCGGCTCCTCCTCCGCCTACGCCTCCAACACGGCGCTGGTGGCCGTGCTGCGCGACGCGGTGGTCGCGGCCGGCCTGCCCGCGGACGCCGTCCAGCTGGTGCCGGGGGAGAGCCGGGAGTCGGTCCACGAGCTGATGGGCGCCCGTGGCCTGGTGGACGTCCTCATCCCGCGCGGCGGTGCTTCCCTGATCAAGACGGTGGTGGAGCAGTCCACCGTGCCCGTCATCGAGACCGGCACCGGCAACTGCCACGTCTACATCGACGAGTCGGCCGACCTCGGCATGGCGGTGGACATCCTGGTCAACTCCAAGGCGCAACGGCCCAGCGTCTGCAACGCCGCCGAGACCGTCCTGGTGCACGCGGGGATCGCCGACCGGTTCCTGCCGCGCGCCCTGGCGGCCCTGACCGAGGCCGGTGTGAAGGTCCACGGCGACGAGGCGTGGCAGAAGGCCGGCAGCTCGGCCGGGGTGGAGGTGGCCCCGGCCACCGACGAGGACTGGGCCACCGAGTACCTGAGCTACGACATCGCCGCCGCCGTGGTGCCCGGCCTGGACGAGGCCGCCGCGCACATCCGGCGCTGGACCTCCGGGCACACCGAGGCGATCGTCACCCGTGACACCGCGGCGGCCCGGCGCTTCGTGTCGCTGATGGACTCCACCGCCGTCATGGTCAACGCCTCCACCCGGTTCACCGACGGCAGCCAGTTCGGCTACGGCGCGGAGATCGGGATCTCCACCCAGAAGCTGCACGCCCGGGGGCCGATGGGCCTGCCCGAGCTGACCTCCACCACGTACATCGTGACGGGGGACGGTCACATCCGCGAGTGAGGCCGGCCAAGCCTTCCCCGTACGGTCCGGTTCGGCCTACCCTGGGGAGCGTGCCGGACGACCTGGGGGGCCAGCCGTTTCCGGACGGTGACGGGCCCGACAGCCGAGACCACCAGACGGCGGACGAAGCGTTCGCCTCCCTGGTGCTGGACGAGCGATTCGTCGACGCGGCCGAGATCCACGAGCCGACCGCGGCCGAGCGGATCCTGTACGCGGCGCTGGAGCGTGCCGAGACCGACGCCCCGGCCGAGGAGCACGGCTTCCACCGGCAACCCGACCTCGACCCCGGGGGCTTCGAGGAGCCTTCGGGCCGGGGCTCCCACACGGAGGACGACGAGGACGCGTCCGGCCACCCGGACCGCACACCCCACCCGGGCGACGAGGACACCGGCTTCCGGAGCCCGTCCGGGTACGCCCCGTCGCCGCGGCCGGGGGTGCCGCCCGCCTGGCGGCCGGTGCGCTGGCAGCGCCCGGTGGCCTGCATGCTCGCGGTGGTCATGGGCATTTCCGTGATCGCCTTCGCGCTCATAGCCATCCAGCGCGCAGGCTCCGCCCAGCGCACCGCCCCCGCCCCGCCGCCGGCCGTCGGCCCGCAGCCGTTCGTGCCCGGCGCCCAGCCCTTCGCGGGCGGAACGTAGAAGACACACCGGGCGGGCACCGGCCGGATGCCGGTCGCCTCCGACTGTCGGTGTGCGGCTCCTCGGCTTAGGCTTGGTCTGTGGCCGGGCACACAGACCCCCCCGACGGGACACCACCCGGGGGTGTTCCGGGCGGCGGGGACGAGGAGTACCGATCGACCGTCTTCGACGAGTCGTTCATACGGGCTGCCCGGCTGGAGGAGTTCTCCGCCGAGGAACGCCTGACGGACCGCACCTCGCCGGTGCGCAGCCGCCCCGAGGTCTCGGTGGCGGACCCGCGCCTGGCCAAAGGGCTCTCCCGGCAGGGCCTGGCTCTCGCGCTGGTCGTCCTGCTGGCCTTCGCCGCCGCCATCTACCTGGGCAGCAACGCCACCTACGGCGGGAACGCGACCGCCGCGGCGGAGCCCCCGCACACCCGGGTCGTGCCGCTGGCCCCGGCCGGGGACGTCCCCGGCGGCGATCCCGCGCAGCTGTACGCGGACAGTCCGGCCGCCGAGTACGGCATCGGCGCGGCCGGGCTGCGCCTCCCCAGCCCGCACAGCACCGAGAACTTCACCCGGGAGCAGGTGCTCACCGCGCTGACGGTGGCCAAGGACTACGTGGTCGCCAGCGCGCTGACCCCCGAGGTGGTCAGCGGGGCGACCGTCCACCAGGTGCGCGACCTGCTCGCCTTCGGGCAGCAGCAGCACTTCGAGGACACCCTGACCGCGCCCGAGGCCGAACGCCCGGTGACCGGCTGGTTCCTGCGCTTCGATCCGTCCAGGGTGGTGCTGGCCGATCCGCAGATCCGCGCGGACGGTGGTTTCACGTTCGAGGAGAGCACCCCGGCCGTGCTGGCGGTGACCGCCGAGCACGTCGTCGCCTACACCGTGCGGCCGCCCGGGCCCGCCGACGGGCCGGCGGCGCTCTTCACCGTGCGGCGGCAGCTGCGGATGAACTTCTCCGAGGAGGACCTCCGCGACCGCCGCGTCACGCTGCGCGACACCGACGTGCTGGCCGGCCCGATGAGCTGCGACGCCGACCCGGCGCACAGCCTGGACCCGCTGCTGGCCGGGGAGAGTGCCTCCCGGTCCGGGCCGGGCGAGACCGACCTGTTCGACCCCGAGCCGGGCGGCGTGCCGCTGTGCGGCTCGCTCGCCACCGGAGGGCTCCCGTCCGCAGGAGAGGGGGGCGGCGAGGGCCGGAGCTGAGGGCAGTCCTCAGCCGCTCCCGCCGGGCTCCCGGCCGCCGTCCGTGGGCGGTGCCGGTGGCGAAGTCCGTGGCCTCTCCGGTCTGCCGGCCCTCTCACCGGCCTCCCCGGGAGCCTGCCGCACCGCGAGCGGCAGGGGGTGGCGGTGCGCCGCCGGCCCTTCCGCTTACGATGAGCCTACGTCCAGCCGTCCCCTTCCCGGATAGGTCCGCGCATGTCCCTGCTCAGCAACCCCGACGTCCTGACCGTGCTCGCCGAGGGCCAGAACGAGGGCGTGAACCCGTACTTCGTCGGCGGCCTCACGCTGGCCGGGCTCCTCCTGCTGCTGTGGATCACCACCCGCCTGAACCGCGACCGCTGACCGCTTCCCGTTTCACCAGCTAGGGTCTGCGTATGGGAGACCACATAGCCGCGCGCCGGAAACGGCTCGGGGTGATGGGCGGGACGTTCGATCCCGTCCATCACGGGCACCTGGTCGCCGCCAGCGAGGTGGCGGCCCGGTTCCACCTCGACGAGGTGATCTTCGTGCCGACGGGACAGCCGTGGCAGAAGAGCCACCAGAGCGTCTCCCCGGCCGAGGACCGGTATCTGATGACGGTCATCGCGACCGCCTCCAATCCGCAGTTCTCGGTCAGCCGGATCGACATCGACCGCGGCGGGAAGACCTACACCATCGACACGCTGCGGGATCTTCGGGACCTGCACCCTCAAGCCGACCTGTTCTTCATCACCGGTGCGGACGCGCTGGCCCAGATCCTGGGCTGGCGCGACGCACCGGAGCTGTTCTCGCTCGCCCATTTCGTCGGCGTCACCCGGCCGGGGCACGCCCTCGCGGACCCCGGGCTGCCGGACGGCGGCGTCTCCCTCGTCGAGGTGCCCGCGCTGGCGATCTCCTCCACGGACTGCCGTGCGCGGGTGGCCCAGGGCGACCCGGTCTGGTATCTGGTGCCGGACGGGGTGGTGCGTTACATCAACAAGCGAGAGCTGTACCGGAAGCGGCAGGACCAGGCGGGCTGAAGGGGCTGAGAGGCGGCACCGGTGAACGACCGACAGGACCCCTACGGGCAGATCTACGGCTACGACGAGTACGGCCGGCCCCTCTACGCCCCCCCGCCCGCGGCGCCCGGTCCGGCAGCCGGGCCGGACAGCGGCTACGGACAGGACGGCGGCTACGGACAGCAGGCCTACCCCCAGGACCCCGGTGGTCACGCCGCCCACCCGCAGGGGCAGCAGCAGGGATACGGCTACGACACGCAGACCGGCTACGACACCTGGGCCGGGCAGCAGCAGCCGGTCCATGAGTACCACCCCGGCGGGCAGCACAGCGGTTACGGCACCGGTGACCCGCAGGCCGGCTGGGGCCACGGCCAGGGACAGCAGGCCCCGGCACCTCAGCAGGCCGGCTACGGCTACGGCTACGACACCGGCCGGCAGGCACCGGTCCGCGAGTACGACACGGGCGAGCAGGACTACGGCTACGCCTACGACACCGGCGGACAGGCACCGGTCCGCGAGCCGGACCCGGTCCCGCGGCAGCATCCGCAGCAGGAGCCCGCGAGGCCCGTGGTGCCAGGTCGGCGTGGCAGCCGCGACCACGGCGAGCACGAGGACGCGCCCGCCGGGAGCGGCCCCGGCGGGCGAAACGACTACCGGACCGAGCAGTTCTCCTTCATCGAGGAGGAGGACGAGGAGTCCGAGGACGTCATCGACTGGATGAAGTTCACCGAGAGCCGCACCGAGCGGCGCGAGGAGGCCAAGCGCCGGGGCCGCAGCCGGCGGCGGCTGCTGGTCGTCGCGCTGGTGCTGGCCCTCCTCGGGTCGACCGGCTATCTGTGGTACTCCGACCGGCTGCCGTTCCTGCCCGGGCCGGGCGGGGCGGAGGAGACGGGCGTGGTGGCCGAGCAGCGGGACGTGATCGTGGTCCATCTGCGGGAGACCAGAGGACCGGGCACCTCCACCGTGCTGCTGGTCGCCAACGAGACGACCGGTGAGGGTACAGCCATGCTGCTGCCCAACGAACTGGCGGTTTCTCCCGACAGCGCGACGACGACGCTGGGGCAGGCGGTGTCCGGGCTGGGCGCAGCGCCCGTCCGGGACGCCGTCGGAGGGCTGCTGGGGGCCGAGATCAAGGGCACCTGGCGGCTGGACACCCCCTATCTGGAGATCCTGGTCGACGTGCTCGGCGGCATTGCGGTGGACACCGACACCGAGGTGTCCGACGCCGACGGCGAGGTGGTGGTGGAGCAGGGCGAGGGCGTCACGCTGGACGGCCGGTCCGCCGTGGTCTACGCGACCCACCGGGCCCCCGACGAGCCGCAGAGTGTCCAGCTGCAGCGCTTCGGACAGGTTCTGGAGGCCGCTCTGGGCAAGATGCCCGGTACGAAGGAGGGCGCCACCGGAGTGGTGGAGTCGCTGGCACAGATAGCCGACCCCTCACTGCCCGAGGCGGAGCTCGGCGCGAGCCTGGCGCGGCTCGCCGGGCTGGCCCAGTCCGGCTCGTACACCTCGGTGCTGCTGCCGGTGGAGCAGGACGGCACGCTGAGCGAGGAGACGGCCGACGGGCTGGTCATGGACGTGCTGGGCGGGACCGTCAGCAACGCCGAGCCCGGGTCGGCGGCCCGCATCGCGGTCCGGGACGCGAGCGAGGACGGGTCCGGGGGCGAGACGGCCCGGGTGGCCCTGGTCAACGGCGGATTCTCGGTGGTCGACGTGCGGGCGACGGAGAGCGCCCGGGAGAACTCCGAGGTGATCTACGCGGACGAGGCGCACCGGGAGACGGCGGTGGAGGTGGCACGGACCCTCGGCCTGCCGGAGGACGCCGTCGCGCAGAGCGACAGCACCAAGAACGCCGACGTGATGATCGTGCTGGGGGACGACTACGGCGACTGACCGCCGGAGCGGCGGGCGCCCGTACCGTGAGATCCTGGAACGGACAGCTGTCGGGTACACGCTGACGCGCGCCCGCCCGCCGGGGGCCGGCCGCCCGCCGAACCGAGGGAGAACACCGCACCTGTGACCGCCACGGAACGCGCCGAGGAGCTGATCGCCGCCGCCGCCCAGGCAGCGGCCGACAAGCTGGCGCACGACATCATCGCGTACGACGTGAGCGACGTCCTCGCGATCACCGACGCCTTTCTGCTGGCGTCCGCTCCGAACGACCGCCAGGTCAAGGCGATCGTCGACGCAGTGGAGGAGCGGCTGAACAAGGACCTGGGCGTCAAGCCGGTCCGCCGGGAGGGCGAACGGGAGGGCCGCTGGGTCCTGCTGGACTACGTGGACATCGTGGTCCACGTCCAGCACGCCGAGGAGCGCGTCTTCTACGCGCTGGAGCGGCTGTGGAAGGACTGCCCGGTGATGCCGCTGCCCGCGGACGCCGAGGCCACCCGGGGCAAGGCCGCGGCCCACGAGCGGGCGGCGGGGGACGACACCGCGGGTGGTGAGCTGAACTGAAGGCGGCAGAGGGCCGCAAGGTCGTGCTGTGGCGGCACGGTCAGACGGCCTGGAACCTCGAACGCCGTTTCCAGGGCAGCACCGACATCGAACTGACCCCGGCCGGGATCGAGCAGGCCCGGCGGTCCGCGCGGCTGCTGGCCCGGCTGCGGCCGGACGCGATTCTCTCCTCCGACCTGAAGCGGACGGCGGCGACGGCGGCCGAGCTGGCGGCCGTCACCGGTCTGGAGCCCGAGTACGACAGCGCGCTGCGCGAGACGTACGCCGGGGTATGGCAGGGGCTGACGCACGACGAGATCGTCCAGCGGTTCGGCGAGGAGTACGCCGCGTGGAGGCGTGGCGAGCCGGTTCGGCGCGGGGGCGGGGAACTGGAGACGGAGGTCGCCGAGCGGGCGGCACCGGTGGTCGAACGCGCGGTGGAGAAGCTGCCGCCGAACGGCACGCTGGTGGTGGTCAGCCACGGCGGCACCATCCGCACCACCATCGGGCGGCTGCTGGACCTTCCGCCGCGGCACTGGGAGGCGCTGGGCGGGCTGTCCAACTGTTCCTGGTCGGTGCTGGGCGAGAGCATGCGGGGCTGGCGGCTGACCGAGCACAACGCCGGCAGCCTGCCCGAGCCGGTGCTCGGCGACGACGACTGACAGCCCGAAGGGCTCCGGGCCGGGCGGATTTCCGTCCGGGCCGGTCACCGGGTAGGGTACTGATCGTTCGCGGCGCTCCGGCGCGGCGGTCCGGGGCTATAGCTCAGTTGGTAGAGCGCTTGCATGGCATGCAAGAGGTCAGGAGTTCGATTCTCCTTAGCTCCACATCTCGATCCCGTCTCCCTTGTGGTGGAGGCGGGGTCGCTGGCTTATGCGCGGGCCCGTGACGTGGCAGAATCAGCGGGCGGCGGCCGAGGCGGAACCGCCCGGTGACTCCTGGCGACGGTGGAGGGGTATTCCACGTGTGCATGGCCCACGACGAAGGCTGGAGCTGATCGCGTTGGGAGCACACAGCAGGAAGTGCGACTGGTGCGGCAGGGGCACGCCGATCGTGCGCGATCTGGAACCGGTCAACGAGTCCTACCAGTACTGGTGCGCCGAGTGCGCGCGGGCCCTGATCATCAAGGGTGACCCGATCCAGGTGTACCGGGAGCTGGAGGGCGAGCCGATCTACAGCCGGCTGCTGGACGAGCACTGCGCGCTGAAGCGTTTCTACTCCTTCGCCAGCGTCTGACCTGCCCGGTCCGCCCGTGCCGTCGTCCCGCGGGCCGTCCCGGCGGAGTTGGCATCCGGCGGCCGGTGCCGTGTAGAGTAGGCGTCGCCGCGGCGGGAAACCGCCGGGGGGAACCCATTCGGGGGCTATAGCTCAGTTGGTAGAGCGCTTGCATGGCATGCAAGAGGTCAGGAGTTCGATTCTCCTTAGCTCCACATCGCAGTCCGGTCCGGCGCCCTTCCGCGCGCCGTTCCTCTTCCCCCAGACGGGCCGTCCGCTCACCGGACGGCCCGCTTCTCGTCGCGCTGCGTGCGATACCCTGTGGCCATGCGTGCCGAACGCCTTCTGCTTACCCGGCCGCGCTGACCAGTCCCGGGCCCCGTGAAGAGGGCCGGAGTCGGCGCGGCTGCCCCTCCCTGCGAGGGGCTTTCCCATGCCGGGGCAGAGACGACCGATGGAGCTTGAAGGACCATGAGCGAGACATTCAAGTACGGGGCCGCCCTGGCGGCGGACATCGAGGCGCGCTGGCAGGACTACTGGGACAAGCACGGCACCTACGAGGCGCCGAACCCGGCGGGGAATCTGGCGGGGGACCCGGAGACGGTGGCCCGCCCCAAGAAGTACGTGATGGACATGTTCCCCTACCCCTCGGGAGCGGGGCTGCACGTCGGCCACCCCCTGGGGTACATCGCCACCGATGTCTACGCCCGCTACCACCGGATGACCGGTCACAACGTCCTGCACACCCTCGGCTTCGACGCCTTCGGCCTGCCCGCCGAGCAGTACGCCGTCCAGACCGGGACGCACCCGCGGGTGTCCACCGAGGCCAACATCCACACCATGAAGGCCCAGTTGCGCCGCCTGGGCCTGGGCCACGACCAGCGCCGCTCGTTCGCCACCATCAGCCCGGACTACTACCGCTGGACCCAGTGGATCTTCCTGCAGATCTTCAACTCCTGGTACGACGAGGAGGCCGGCCGGGCCCGCCCGATCCGGGAACTGACCGAGGAGTTCGAGTCCGGCCGCCGCCCGGTGCCGGACGGCCGCTCGTGGCAGGAGCTGACCACCGCGGAGCGGGCCGATCTGCTGAGCGGCTACCGCCTGGCCTACGCCTCGGACGCACCGGTCAACTGGTGCCCCGGCCTGGGCACCGTGCTGGCCAACGAGGAGGTCACCGCGGAGGGCCGCTCCGAGCGCGGCAACTACCCGGTCTTCAAGTCCAAGCTGCGCCAGTGGAACATGCGGATCACCGCGTACGCCGAGCGGCTGCTGAACGACCTGGACGGCCTGGACTGGCCCGAGGCGATCAAGCTGCAGCAGCGCAACTGGATCGGCCGCTCCGAGGGCGCCCGGGCCGACTTCCCGGTCCGTCAGGAGACCGGCGGGACCGCGGCCATCACCGTCTTCACCACCCGCCAGGACACCCTGTTCGGCGCCACCTACATGGTGCTGGCACCCGAGCACCACCTGGTCGACTCGATCGTCCCGGCCGCCTGGCCGGAGGGCACCGTCGAGGCCTGGACGGGCGGCCACGCCACCCCGGCCGAGGCGGTCGCCGCCTACCGCAAGCAGGCCGCCGCCAAGTCCGACGTCGAGCGGCAGGCCGAGGCCAAGGACAAGACCGGTGTGTTCACCGGTGCCTTCGCCACCAACCCGGTCAGTGGCGAGCAGGTGCCGGTCTTCATCGCCGACTACGTCCTGATGGGCTACGGCACCGGCGCCATCATGGCCGTCCCCGCCCACGACCACCGGGACTTCGCCTTCGCCCGCGCCTTCGGCCTGCCGATGCGCTGCGTGGTCGAGCCCGACGACGGCCGCGGCACCGACCCGGCCGAGTGGGACGACGCCTTCGTCTCCGGTGACGCCCGCGTCATCAACTCCTCCGGCCCCGGCCTGACCCTGGACGGCCTGGACGTCCCGGCCGCAAAGTCCCGCACCGCCCAGTGGCTGGAGGAACGAGGCATCGGCGAGGGAACCGTCAACTACCGCCTGCGCGACTGGCTGTTCAGCCGGCAGCGGTACTGGGGCGAGCCCTTCCCGATCGTCTACGACGAGGACGGCATCGCCCACGCGCTGCCCGAGTCGATGCTGCCGCTGGAACTGCCCGAGGTCGACGACTACTCCCCGCGCACCTTCGACCCCGACGACGCCGACACCCAGCCGGAGACCCCGCTGTCCCGGAACCAGGAGTGGGTCGACGTCACCCTGGACCTGGGCGACGGTCGCGGCCCGCGCCCGTTCCGGCGCGAGACCAACACCATGCCCAACTGGGCCGGTTCGTGCTGGTACCAGCTGCGCTACCTGGACCCGGACAACGACCGGAAGCCGGTCGACCCGGAGATCGAGCGCTACTGGATGGGCCCGCGCGAGGGCATGCCCACCGGCGGCGTCGACCTGTACGTGGGCGGCGCCGAGCACGCCGTACTGCACCTGCTGTACGCGCGGTTCTGGCAGAAGGTGCTCTTCGACCTGGGGCACGTCTCCTCCGCCGAGCCGTTCCACCGCCTGTACAACCAGGGCATGATCCAGGCGTACGTCTACCGTGACGAGCGGGGCATCGCCGTTCCCGCCGCCGAGGTCGAGGAGCGCGACGGCGCCTGGTTCCACCAGGGCCGGCCGGTGACCAGGCTGCTGGGCAAGATGGGCAAGTCCCTGCGCAACGCCGTCACCCCCGACGAGATCTGCGCCGAGTACGGCGCGGACACCCTGCGGCTGTACGAACTGGCCATGGGCCCGCTGGACGTCTCCAGGCCCTGGGACACCCGCGCGGTCGTCGGTCAGTACCGGCTGCTGCAGCGGCTGTGGCGCAACGTGGTCGACGAGGACACCGGCGAGACCACCGTGGTGGACACCGAGCCGGACGAGGCGACGCTGCGCGCCCTGCACAAGGCCGTCGACGGCGTCCGGCAGGACATGGCGGGGCTGCGGTTCAACACCGCCATCGCCAAGATCACCGAGCTGAACAACCACCTGACCAAGCAGCCGTCGGTGCCGCGCTCGGTCGCCGAGCCGCTGGTCCTGATGATCGCCCCGCTGGCCCCGCACATCGCCGAGGAGCTGTGGCACCGGCTGGGGCACCGCGACTCCGTGGTCCACCAGGACTTCCCGGTGGCCGACCCGGCCTACGTGGTGGACGAGACGGTCACCTGCGTCGTCCAGGTCAAGGGCAAGGTCAAGGCGCGCCTGGAGGTCTCGCCGCAGATCGCGGACGCCGACCTGGAGGAGCGGGCGCTGGCCGAGCCGGCCGTGGTCGCGGCGCTGGGCGGCGCGGGCATCCGCAAGGTGATCGTGCGGGCCCCGAAGCTGGTCAACATCGTCCCGGGCTGACCGCCGCCCGGCGGCGGAACCCGTAAGGGGACGGTCCGGGAAGCCTCAGGGCCCGGTACCGTCCCCTTTCCGCCGCGATTCCGCCTACCCTGGGGAGGCGGACAGCGCCGAAGCGACGTGAGGAGAGCACCGTCATGGAGATCGTTCTCGCCGTGGTGCTGCTGTCCTTCGTGATGTTCGTGGCCCTGACGGTCCGCGCCGTACGGGCCGTCAAAAGGGGAGTGGAACGCACCGGCCGCGAGGTGCGCCGCTCGCTGTCGGACACCGCGCTGCGGGCCAGGGCCGCCCAGCCGGGTCTGACCGGCGAGGTGGCACGCACCCGCCGCGAGCTGCGGTCCTCCATCGACTCCACCCGCGCCGTCCTGCGGGCCGGCTCGTCGGACGATCCCGCCCTGCGGGAAGCCCTCGGGCTGCTCGACCAGCTCCACGGCCACGCCCGGCAACTCGACCGCGAACTCGACGTGCTGATGGCGGGCGAACCCGACCGGGCCCGGATCGCCGCCCGGTTGCCGGAGCTGCGGGAGCGCGCCGACCGCATCAGGAACTCCGCCGACTCGCTGCGCTTCGCCGCCCAGGACCGCGCCCACCGGCACGACACCGACGCCCTGGACGCCCTGCACCAGCAGATCGACATCGAGGCAGGCGCGCTGCGGCACTGGGCTCCCGCCACGCCGCCCCCGGACTCCACACCGCCGGTGGGCCCCGAGCCGGGCACCGGACCGGCCCGGCTCTCCGCGAAGTTCCGACGCCGCCCCCAGGGCACCGGCTGAGCCGGGGCCGTCGGGCGGGCCCGTGAGGAGGGGGCGCCCGGCGGGGATATGCTCCGCTCCATGGCCAGCACTGTCGCGATCATCACCGATTCCACGGCCTATCTGCCGGCCGCCGCGCTCGCCCGGCACCGGATCACCAGCGTCCCGCTGACGGTGGTGATCGGTGGCGAGGCCCTGGAGGACGGCACCGAACTCTCCGCCCGGCGGCTGGCCCGGGCCCTCCAGCAGCGGCAGTCGGTGACGACCTCCCGCCCCGGCCCCGCGGTCTTCGCCGACGCCTACCGGGCGGCGGCGGACGCGGGGGCCACCGCCATCGTCTCGCTGCACATCTCGGCGGAGATCTCCGGTACCTGGGACGCGGCGACGGTGGCCGGGCGGGACGCCCCCGTCCCGGTGCACGTGGTCGACAGCGGTGGTGTCGCCATGGCGCTCGGCTTCTGTGTGCTGGCCGCCGCCCAGACCGTCGAGGCGGGCGGCACCGCCGAGGAGGCGGTCGCGGCGGCAGTCAAGCGGGCCGAGGCCACCCGCGCCCTGTTCTATGTCGACACCCTCGAACACCTGCGGCGCGGCGGCCGGATCGGCGCCGCGCAGGCCCTGGTCGGCTCCGCCCTGGCGGTCAAGCCGCTGCTGGAGCTGACCGGCGGACGCATCGAGCCGCTGGAGAAGGTCCGCACCGCCTCCCGGGCCATCGCCCGGCTGGAGGAGCTGGCCGTGGAGCACTGCGGGACGGCGCCGGTCGACATCGCGGTGCACCACCTGGCCGCCGCCGAACGCGCCGGCGGGCTCGCGGAACGACTCGCGGACCGGGTGCCGGGGCTGGCGGAACTCCACGTCAGCGAGGTGGGTGCGGTGCTGGGCGCGCACACCGGGCCGGGACTGCTCGGCGTCGTGGTCTCCCCCCGCTGAACACGTCCGGGTGACGGACTTCTCCACAACCCGCTCGCCGTCCACAAGATCCGTTCATGATCGTCCCGATGACGGCAGGCGTCCCTACCGTCGCCCGGTATGGAGACGACGCGAGTACGCAGACCGTCCGGCGCGGGGCGGGGCCCGGGCAGACACGGCCGCGGCGGCCCCGGCCGCGGCCGCCGCCCGCACACCGGCCCGCTCGACCCCCGGGCCAGGGCCGCAGCCCTCCTCACCCCGGCCGGCGGACTGCCGCGCGCGAGCGGGGTGCTGGTGCCGTTCCCGCCCCCCGCACCGGCCCCGGCCGCCGGCCACCGCGTCCTGCGGCGCCGGGACGACGGGGACGGGTGGCACACGGGACGCGAGGAGCAGTCGCCACCGGTGAAGCCACCGGGCCACGGAACAGAGGGCGCGGCCCCGCACCCCGCGCCGGTCCCGTCCTGGGCTGTGCGTGACCGGCCGGGGAAGCCGTCGGCGCCCTTGGCCCACCCGGCCCGGGGGAGCACCGCTGCCGAGGGGCGGGAGGAAGCCGGCGAACCGCCGTCGCGGGCAGCGGAGCCGGGCACCGGGGACGGCCGGGCGGACCCGGCCGGTGCCCCGCCCCCCGGCGGACCCGACCCCAGTGAGGCCGGTCCGCTGCCGGTCCGCGAGCGCTGGCGGCTCGCCGTGCTGGAGCGGCTGCCGCTGTGGGCCCAGGCGCGGTGCGGGATCGAGCCGCGCGCACTGATCGCGCTGTGCGCGGTGCTTGCGGTTGCCGCCGGGTTCGCCGCCCACCACTACGCGAGCGTCCGTCCGCGGCCGGTACCGGTGGCGCGGGCGGAGCCGGTGCCCTCGCCGGAACCGGGATCGGGGGCGGCACCGGCCGACGCGGACCCGGCGGCCGGTGCCGGGGCTGCTCCCGGGGCGCAGGACACCGGTCAGGCCGAGGTCACCGTGGATGTCGCAGGAGAGGTCCGGAACCCCGGCGTGCACACCCTGCCGTCCGGCTCACGGGTGATGGACGCCATCGAGGCCGCGGGCGGCAGCAGACCCGGAGCGGACACCGACGGCCTCAACCGCGCCCGGGTGCTGGCCGACGGGGAGCACATCGTGGTCGGTGCCCCGCCCGCCGGGGCGGGCCACGACGCCGCCCTCCCCGCGGGGGGCGCGCCTCCCGGGCAGGGGGCCGGCGGCGCGATCAGCCTCAGCACCGCCACCGCCGAACAGCTGCAGACCCTGCCGGGCGTGGGTCCGGTGCTGGCGGGCAACATCCTCGCCTACCGGCAGCAGCACGGCGGCTTCACCTCCGTCGACCAACTCCGCGAGGTCTCCGGCATCGGCGACCGCAGACTCGCCGACATCCGGGACCGTGTCACCCCCTGACCGGCCGCGCCGCACGCCACAGCGCACCGGGCGGCATCCGGTGCACGCCGCCGGCCGGCTGGGAGCGGGCGACCCGGCCGGGAAAGCCGAGGGTCCCGCCGATCTCCGACTGGTGCCCCCGGCGATCGCGGCGTGGGCCGCGGCCGCCCTCGCGCTGGGAGCCCCCGCCCGGACCGTCGTTCCGGGTATCGCCGTCTGCTGTCTGGCCGCGGCCGGTGCTCTGCTGCTCGCCCGCCGGGCGTCACCGGCCGACAGCGATCCCGCCGGGACAGCAGGCAGCCGCCCGGCCTCCCCCGGGCACCGCCGCTCGGTACCGGTGGCCTGCGCGCTGGCCCTGCTGTGCGCGGCGGCCGGAGCCACGGTCGCCGCCCTGCACACGGCGGCCGTCGCGAGCGGACCGCTGCCCGGCCTCGCCGCGCAGCGGTCCCACCTCACCGCCGAGGTGCGGATCACGGGCGACCCGCGCCCGGCCCGCCCACGCACCGGGGCGGACCCCGACGCCGCCCGGCCCCTGCTGGTCGACGCCGAGACCATCGCCGTCCTGTCCGGCGACGGCACCCGGCGGGCCACCCGGGCACCGGTGCTGCTCGTGGTACCGGAGGACCGGCACCGGAGATGGGAGGAACTGCTGCCCTCGACCCGGCTGGAGGTGCGGGCCCGGGCCGCGCCGCCGATGCCGGGCCGCGAGACCGACTACGCGGCCGTCCTCCGGCCGGCCGGCACCGGTCCGCCCGCCGTCACCGCGCCACCGGGCCTGCACCACCGCCTGGCGGGGCGGCTGCGGGCGGACCTGCGGGACATCACCGACTCCCTGCCGGCCGACACCCGCGGCATGCTCCCCGCCCTGGTCGTCGGGGACACCTCCCGCATCCCGCCCGGACTGCACGACGCGGTGCGGGCGACGGACATGACCCACCTCATCGTCGTCAGCGGAGCACACCTCGCCCTCGTGCTGGCCGTACTCATCGGATCGCCCGGCACCGCGTCCCGGGCCGAGCGCGGCGGGCTGGCCGCCCGGCTCGGCATTCCGCTGCGGCTGACCGCCCTGCTGGGCGGCACCCTGGTGGTGGCCTTCGTGGTGCTGTGCCGGCCGGGCCCGAGCGTGCTGCGGGCCGCGGTCTGCGGGGGCATCGCCCTGCTGGCCATCGCCACCGGCCGCCGCAGATCCCTGCTGCCCGCGCTGGCCGCCGCCGCCCTCCTCCTCGTCCTGCACGATCCCCGGCTGGCCCGGTCCTTCGGGTTCCTGCTGTCCGTGCTGGCGACCGGAGCGCTGCTCACCCTCGCGCCGGTCTGGAGCCTGGCCCTGCAGCGCCGCCGCGTGCCGGTGCGGCTCGCCGAGGCGCTCGCGGCGGCCGGAGCCGCCCAGGTCGTGTGCGCCCCGGTGGTCGCGGTGTTCTCCGCACGGGTGAGCCTGGTCGCCGTGCCGTGCAACCTGCTCGCCCAACTCGCCTTCGCCCCGGCCCTCCTGCTCGGCTGGGCCGCCCTGGTCACCGCGCCGCTGCTGCCCCCGGTGGCCGCGGCGGCGGCCTGGCTGGCGGGCTGGCCGACCGGATGGATCGCGCTCATCGCCCGCACCGGGGCCTCGCTGCCCGGCGCCGAACTGGCCTGGCCGGGAGGCTGGACGGGCGCCGCCCTGCTGGCCGCCGCCACCGTCGCCCTGCTGGTGCTCGCCCGGCCCGCCCTGCGACGGCCGCTGCCCGCGCTGGGGTGCGCGCTGCTCCTGCTGCTGGCGGTGCTGCGTCCGGCTCCGCTGGCCCAGTTCCTCACCGGCTGGCCGCCGCCCGGCTGGCGCCTGGTGGCCTGCGACGTGGGGCAGGGCGACGGGCTGGTGGTGGCCGCCGGGCCGCACACCGCGCTGGTGGTGGACACGGGTCCGGACCCGGCCGCGATGGACGACTGCCTGCACCGGCTGGGTGTGCGCAGCATCCCGCTGCTGATCCTCACCCACTTCCACGCCGATCATGTGGCCGGGCTGCCGGGGGCGTTGCGTGGCCGGGAGGTGGGGGTCGTACAGACGTCCAGTGTGCGGGAGACGCCGGGGCAGGCGATGTTCGTGGACCGGGTCGCCCGTCAGGCGGGGGTGCCGGTGGTTCCCGCGAGGCCGGGGGAGGCCGGGCGGCTGGGGGAGGAGCTGAGCTGGGAGGTACTGTGGCCGCCCGAGCACGCCGCCGGGTACGGCTCGAACGACGCGAGCGTCACGCTGCTGCTGCGCACCGGCGGTCTGACGGTCTTCCTGCCGGGCGATCTGGAACCGCCGTCCCAGCAGCGGCTGCTGGCGGAGCGTCCGGACCTGCCGGTGGTGGATGTCGCCAAGGTCGCCCATCACG
This sequence comes from Streptomyces sodiiphilus, assembly GCF_039529215.1. NCBI lineage: Bacteria > Bacillati > Actinomycetota > Actinomycetes > Kitasatosporales > Streptomycetaceae > Streptomyces > Streptomyces sodiiphilus. The sequence goes on from NZ_BAAAMJ010000043.1 coordinate 25,660, forward strand.
GTTCGGCCTACCAGCACCCGCCGCTGTGGGAGCGGCTGCGTCCGCGCCTGGCGCTGATCTCCGCCGGTGAGGGCAACTCCTACGGCCATCCCGCTCCGTCCACGGTCGCCGCTCTGGAGGCGGCGGGCGCCACCGTCGCGCGCACCGACCGCCACGGCGCCCTGGCGGTGACGGGCGGAGGTCCCGGGGAACTCCCGGCGGTACTCGGCACCTCCGGCGCTCCCCACCGCTGACCGGCGTCGGGACGAGAAGGCACTATGCGGCGACCAGACCCGGGAAACCATATGAGCCGCACGTCTATCGTGGACTGCGTGACGGCCAAGCCTGAGATCACCCCACGTGACAAGCGCATTCAGTCCGGAGGGCACAAGGACGCCGACCCTGACCGGGCCTCCACCGTTACGCGAGATGGCCACCGGATCGGCGAGCCCGCGTCACTGTGCCGCCGGAGGCGCTTCGTCCCCCGTAGTGAGTTCGCCGCCATGTCCCGCACCGCCCCCGAGATCTCCCTGACGGCCTTCCGCGCCGACCAGGACGCCGTCATTCGTTCCGCCCTGCCCCGTGACTGACAGGCGACGGACCTGTCCTTCCGCGTGCTTCGCCCTGCCCCGGGTCAGACCAGCCAGGCGCCGTCGCGCATGAGACGGCGGCCGGCCAGCTCGTTCTCCTCGCGCCAGGCGCGCACGGTGCGGGGGACGCACCGCAGGGCGACCCAGGCGTCGCTGCCGCGGACGTCCCACAGGCGCTCGGCGAACGCCCCGGCCTCGGCCGGGCTCATCGCGTCGACGGGGACGACCTCGCCGTCCGCCTCGATGAGCACGACGTCCCGGGTGCCGTCCAGTGACAGCACCGCCCGGCCGGTGGAACGGAGGTTGGCGGCGGTCGGGTTGCCGGGCCGGGTGCACATCCAGATCGTCCCCTCGTGCCACAGGAAGGACAGCGGCACCATGCACGGCACCCCGTCCGCGCTCGTGGTGGCCACCCAGATGTCGATGTCCTCGGCCAGCCGTCGCAGGGCGTGCCGCTTGCGGTCGGGTCCCGGACGGGGCGGTGTCTTCGGAGAGCTCATGCCGCGGACGGTAGGCGGTCCGGCGGTCCCGGCGCATCGGGCGAGGGACGCAGGCCCCGGGGCCCGGCCGGTCCGGGACCCGGGACGGATGACAGCGGCGGGGGCGGCATGCGACAACGGATCCATGAACGACGCCTGGCTTCCCGCCTACCTCGACCGCATCGGTGCCCCGCGCCCGGCGGTCGCGGACGCCTCCGCCCTCGCCGCTCTCCAGGAGGCGCACCTGCGCGCGGTCCCGTTCGAGAACCTGGCGATCCACCTGGGTGAGGAGATCGAACTGACCGAGGAGGCGCTGGTCGACAAGGTGGTGCGGCGCGGCCGGGGCGGGTTCTGCTACGAGCTCAACGGCGCGTTCGGCATCCTGCTGGGGGCTCTGGGCTACCGGGTGACACCGCTCGCCGCCCGGGACTGGAGCAGCGGGGTGCCCGGCATTCCGTTCGATCACCTGGCGCTGCGCGTGGAGACCGCCGACGGTACCGGGCCGTGGCTGGCGGATGTCGGCTTCGGCCGGTTCATTTCCCGCCCGGTGCTGCTGGAGAGCCGGGATCCGCAGGCCGACCCGGCGGGCACCGTCCTGTTGAAGGACGCGGCCGAGGGGGACCTCGACGTCCTGCTGAACGGAACGCATCAGTACCGCCTCGAACTGCGCCCGCGCACGCTGGCCGACTTCGAGGTGGGCTGCTGGTATCACCGCACGTCGCCGCGCTCGCACTTCGCGCGGTCACTCGTGTGCTCCCGGCCGGTACCGGGGGGCCGCGTCACGCTCAGCGGGCGGACCCTGAAGATCTCCCGCGACGGCGCCGCCGGATCCGGCCCCGGCGAGCGGGTGACGGAGCTGGCGGACGAGGCCGAGGTGCTGGCCGCCTACCGTGAGCACTTCGGTGTGGTGCTGGACCGCGAGCCGGTGGTGCGCGGCGGCTGACCGCCGGCGCCGGCGCGGTTCACTCCCGCTCCAGCCAGCCCTCGTACCGCTCGGCCAGGGCCTCCAGCGCGGCCGGGTCGAGGCGGCCGTCCGGGTCCTCCAGGACCACCAGCCACTGGGCGTCCTCGGCGTCGTCCTCGCCCGCCAGGGCATCCCTGACCAGCAGCGGCTCACCGGCCGGCGCGGCCTCGCCGGGCCCCTCGGCGATCTCGGCCGCCACCTCCTCGGCGGCGTCACGGTCGGGCAGCACCAGAATGTGTCGCAGGTCGGTCACCCGTGCATTGTGTCCGAGGCGGGCGGGACCGCGTGTCGGCGGGGCGTGCGATGCTGGGCGGCGATGGCTGGGAAGACGAAGAACGACGATCCGCTCGCCGCCCTCACGCTGGCCGTGGGACAGGAGGAGCTGCTGCTGGACCGCGCGGTGCAGCAGGTGGTCGCCGCGGCCCGGGCGGCCGACCCGGACACCGACGTGCGCGATCTGCCGCCCGGCGGCCTGCAGCCGGGCACCCTCGCCGAGCTCACCAGCCCCTCGCTGTTCGCCGAGCGCAAGGTGCTGGTCGTGCGGCAGGCCCAGGATCTGGGCGCCGACACGGCCAAGGAGGTCAAGGCGTACCTCAAGGCCCCGGTCGACGAGGTCGCGCTGGTGCTGGTGTTCAACGGCAGCGGCACCAAGGGCAAGGGGCTGCTGGACGCGGCCCGCAAGGCCGGCGCCCGGGAGGTCGCCTGCCCGAAGATGACCAAGCCGGGGGACCGGCTGGGCTTCGTGCGCCAGGAGTTCCGCACCTCCGGGCGCAGCGCCACCCCGGCCGCCTGCCAGGCCCTGGTCGACGCGGTCGGCAGCGACCTGCGGGAGCTTGCCTCGGCCTGCGCCCAGCTCGCCGCGGACGTGGAGGGCACCATCGACGAGGCGGTCGTCGCCCGCTACTACACCGGTCGCGCCGAGGCGTCGAGCTTCGCGGTGGCCGACCGGGCCGTGGAGGGGAAGGCCGCCGAGGCGCTGGAGGCGCTGCGCTGGTCGCTGGCCACCGGCGTCGCGCCGGTGCTGATCAGCAGTGCCCTGGCGCAGGGGGTGCGGGCGATCGGCAAGCTCGCGTCGGCCCCGGGCGGGATGCGCCCGGCGGACCTCGCGCGGGAGCTCGGCATGCCGCCGTGGAAGGTGGACCGGGTGCGGCAGCAGATGCGCGGCTGGTCCGCGGACGGGGTCTCGGCCGCGCTGCGCGCTGTCGCGGAGGCCGACGCGGCCGTCAAGGGCGGGGGCGACGACCCTGGCTACGCCCTGGAGAAGGCCGTGGTGACGATCGCCCGGGTGGCCCGCGCGCGCTGAGGCCGGGCGGACGCGCAAAGGCCCCGCGCGGCCCGGGGGAACGGGCGGGCGCGGGGCCTTCGGCTGTGTTCGTGCGGGCACCGCACCCGCGTGGCGAACGCAGGAACGTGGTGCGGTGCCGGTGCCGGCCGGGCGGAGAGAGGGGCCGCTGGATCCGGGCCGGCGACGAGCGGAGAGCCGGCGGCTCAGCCCTTGAGGGAGCTGACCCGGGCGGCCAGCGCCGACTTCTTGTTGGCGGCGTTGTTCTTGTGCAGAACGCCCTTGCTGACGGCCTTGTCGAGCTTGCGGGCCGCCACGCGACGCGCGGCCTCCGCCTGCTCCACGTCACCGGAGGCGGCGGCCTCACGGGCACGCCGGACGGCGGTCTTCAGCTCGGACTTGACCGCCTTGTTGCGCAGGCGGGCCTTCTCGTTGGTCTTGTTCCGCTTGACCTGGGACTTGATGTTCGCCACGAATGAGCCTTTGCAGGTTCGATGATGATGTCGTTCGCTGTCCGGTGCGCGTGCAGCGCACGAGACACAGTGGGCCAGCCTACCAGCGGGCCGGGTCCGCCTCCCAATCCGCCGACAGGCCTCCGCGCATGGGAGCATGGGTGACGACCCAGCCCCACGACCGCCTTCACCCGACAGGACCTTGCGTGCCCGCGATCTCTTCGAACGTGCCGGAGCCGAGCCGCACCGACCCGGCTGTCATCCGCAACTTCTGCATCATCGCGCACATCGACCACGGCAAGTCGACCCTTGCCGACCGGATGCTCCAGCTCACCGGTGTGGTGGAGCAGCGGCAGATGCGCGCCCAGTATCTCGACCGGATGGACATCGAGCGGGAACGCGGCATCACCATCAAGTCCCAGGCCGTCCGGATGCCGTGGGGGGCCGAGGACGGCACCCCGCACATCCTGAACATGATCGACACCCCGGGCCACGTGGACTTCACCTACGAGGTGTCCCGGTCGCTGGCGGCGGGGGAGGGCTGCATCCTGCTGGTGGACGCCGCCCAGGGCATCGAGGCGCAGACCCTCGCCAACCTCTATCTGGCGATGGAGAACGACCTCACCATCATCCCGGTGCTCAACAAGATCGACCTGCCGGCCGCCCAGCCGGAGAAGTTCGCCGCCGAACTGGCGCACCTGGTGGGCTGCGAGCCCGAGGAGGTCCTGAAGGTCTCCGCGAAGACCGGGGAGGGCGTCGGCGAGCTGCTGGACGAGGTGGTCCGCCGCATCCCGCCCCCGGTCGGTGTGGCCGATGCCCCCGCCCGGGCGATGATCTTCGACTCGGTCTACGACGCCTACCGCGGCGTGGTGACGTACGTGAAGGTCGTCGACGGGCACCTGGGCAAGCGCGAGCGCATCCAGATGATGTCCACCGGCGCCACGCACGAACTGCTGGAGATCGGCACCAACTCGCCGGAGATGACCCCCTCCGACGGCCTGGCCGCCGGCGAGGTGGGGTATCTCATCACCGGCGTGAAGGACGTGCGGCAGTCCAAGGTCGGCGACACGGTCACCCAGCAGAAGGGCGGGGCGACCGAGGCGCTCGGCGGCTACAAGGACCCCAAGCCGATGGTGTTCTCCGGGCTCTATCCGCTGGACGGCTCGGACTACCCGGACCTGCGGGACGCGCTGGACAAACTGCAGCTCAACGACGCCGCCCTGGTCTACGAGCCGGAGACCTCCGCGGCGCTCGGCTTCGGGTTCCGGGTCGGCTTCCTGGGGCTGCTGCACCTGGAGGTCATCCGTGAACGCCTGGAGCGGGAGTTCGGCCTCGACCTGATCGCGACCGCCCCCAACGTCGTCTACCAGGTCACGATGGAGGACGGCTCGGAGCACACCGTCACCAACCCCAGCGAGTACCCCACCGGCAAGATCGCCGAGGTGCGGGAGCCGGTGGTGCGGGCCACGCTCATCGCGCCCAGCGAGTTCATCGGCGCGATCATGGAGCTGTGCCAGACCAGGCGCGGGGCGCTGCAGGGCATGGACTACCTCTCCGAGGAGCGCGTCGAGCTGCGGTACATGCTGCCGCTCGCGGAGATCGTCTTCGACTTCTTCGACGCCCTGAAGTCCAAGACCCGCGGTTACGCCTCGCTGGACTACGAGACGACCGGTGAGCAGGCCGCGGACCTGGTGAAGGTCGACATCCTGCTGCACGGCGACAAGGTGGACGCCTTCTCCGCCATCGTGCACAAGGACAAGGCGTACGCCTACGGGGTGAAGATGGCCTCCAAGCTGCGCGAGCTCATCCCGCGGCAGCAGTTCGAGGTGCCCATCCAGGCGGCCATCGGTTCCCGGGTGATCGCCCGCGAGACGGTCCGTGCCATCCGCAAGGACGTGCTCTCCAAGTGCTACGGCGGTGACATCTCCCGCAAGCGGAAGCTGCTGGAGAAGCAGAAGGAGGGAAAGAAGCGGATGAAGGTGGTGGGCCGGGTCGAGGTCCCGCAGGAGGCCTTCATCGCCGCGCTGTCCTCCGACTCGGACGGCGGCGGCGAGGGCAAGGGCAAGAAGTAGCCCGCTCTCCCCGCTTCGGCACGGCGCGCCGCGCGTGCCACGGGACCGCGTGCTCCTCCGGCGCGGCCGGAGTTTCCCCCAGCGCGCCGTCGGCGTGCCCGGCCCCGGAGGCGTGTGGTGCGGGCGGATGCCGGGGGACGTACGGTGGACGCGACGGGCCGGTTCCGGCCATTCGCCGGACGGGCCGTGTCCCGTCGTGTGCCGCGTTCGCGCAGGACAGGGCCGGTCGGGTCGCCGATGGTCACCGTCGGCCACGTTCCGGCATCGACGAGGCCACAGCCCTTACGTACCGGGGCCCGGGCATTTAGTCTGAGCGCTCCGAGTGTTACTCGTGAGTCACCCTTTTGCAGTGCGGGACCCGGAGGAAGCCGTGAGCGAGAAGCAGAATCCGATCGAGAACCGTCCGCCGTCCGTGGCGCATCTCTTTCTCGATCGGGTCGCAGCCACCCCTGACAAGGAGGCGTACCGGTACCCTGTGCCCTCCGCGGGCGACGGCCCCGACGACTGGCGCGGCTACACCTGGCGCGAGGCCGGGGAGCGGGTGTTCGCCATCGCCGCGGGTCTGATGGACCTGGGCGTCAGCGCAGAGGAGCGGGTGGCCATCGCCTCCGGCACCCGGGTGGACTGGATCCTTTCCGACTTCGGCATCCTGAGCGCGGGCGCGGCGACGACCACCGTCTACCCGACCACCAACGCCGAGGAGACGGCCTACATCCTGGCCGACTCCGCCAGCCAGGTGCTGATCGCCGAGGACGCGGCCCAGCTCGCCAAGGTCCGCGAGCGCCGCGCCGAGCTTCCCGAGCTCAAGCACGTGGTGGTCATGGAGGCCGAGGACGCGGTGGCCGCCGAGGGCGACCCTGAGGGCTGGGTCCTCTCGCTGTCGGAGCTCGCCGAGCGCGGCAACGCCTACCTGGAGAAGCACCCGGACTGCGTCAAGGAGTCCGTCGCCGCCCTGCGCTCGGACCAGCTCGCCACCCTCATCTACACCTCCGGCACCACCGGCCGGCCCAAGGGCGTCCGCCTGCCGCATGACGCGTGGTCCTACATGGCCTACGCGATCGAGGCGATCGACCTGTCGGACGACACCGACGTGCAGTACCTGTGGCTGCCGCTGGCACACGTCTTCGGCAAGGTGCTGCTGGCCGCGCACATCAAGGTCGGCGACGTGATCGCCGTGGACGGCCGGGTCGACAAGATCATCGAGAACCTGCCGGTGGTGAAGCCGACCTACATGGCGGCCGTGCCGCGGATCTTCGAGAAGGTCTACAACGGGGTCGCGGCCAAGGCGAAGGCCGCCGGTGGCGCCAAGTACAAGATCTTCCTGTGGGCCGCGGAGATCGCCCGCGAGTACGGCAAGGTCAGCCAGGAGAACTACCGCAGGACCGGCAAGCGCACGGCGCCGTTCGGGCTGCGGACCAAGCATGCGATCGCCGACAAGCTGGTCTACTCCAAGCTGCGGGACGCGTTCGGCGGCCGGATGCGCGCCTGCATCTCCGGCTCGGCGGCGCTGTCCCCGGACATCGGCTTCTTCTTCTCCGGCGCCGGCATCCACATCCTGGAGGGCTACGGTCTCACCGAGTCCAGCGCCGCCAACTTCGTCAACCCGGGCGAGGCCTACCGCACCGGCACCGTCGGCAAGGCGCTGCCGGGCCTTGAGGTGCGCATCGCCGAGGACGGGGAGATCCTGGTGCGCAGCCCCGGCGTCATGCAGGGCTACCACAACCTGCCGGAGAAGACCGCCGAGGTCCTGGAGGAGGACGGCTGGTTCCACACCGGCGACATCGGCGAGCTGTCCGAGGACGGCTACCTGCGGATCACCGACCGCAAGAAGGACCTGTTCAAGACCTCCGGCGGCAAGTACATCGCGCCCACCGAGGTCGAGGGCCAGTTCAAGGCGGTCTGCCCGTACGTGTCCAACGTCCTGGTCATCGGCGCCGGCCGGAACTTCTGCTCGGCGCTGATCGCCCTGGACGAGCCCTCCATCATGGGCTGGGCCGCGGAGAACAACCTGGGTGGCAAGAGCTACGAGGAGGTCGTGGGCGACGAGCGGACCCGCGAGCTGATCGACGGGTATGTGCAGCAGCTCAACTCCGGGCTCCAGCGCTGGCAGACGATCAAGAAGTTCCGCCTCCTGCCGCGGGACCTGGACATCGAGAACGGCGAACTCACCCCCAGCCTGAAGCTGAAGCGCCCGGTGGTGGAGAAGAAGTTCGGCCACCTCATCGAGGAGATGTACGAGGGGGTCTGACGGTCCCCACGGCAGTTCTGCGGGCTCCGTGAGACGCTAAATCCCTTTTCCAGCCGCCCGGTTGGCGTCCGGTAATTACCGGCGCCGACCGGGCGGTTCTTTCTTGTCGTGGAGCGGAAGGCCGGACGAGGCGGTACGGCAATTCGCGTGAAGGTGTCCGCCGTGCGGGGCATGCAGGGCGTGGCTGAGTCCCTGGAGCATGGCGCGGAGTGATACTCGTGCTGTTCTTCCGCATGGGGAGATCAGGATAGGAGAGTAACTATGCGTTCATCGATCCGGCTTGCTGCTGTCACGGTTTCGGCTGCCGCGATGGTCGGCGCCTCGGCCACGGCGGCGAGCGCCGGACCGCGCGGTGGCGACTCGCTGTCGCAGGCCACCATTCAGAGCTGTCTGTCCGTCGATCAGGAGGCGGAGGCCGAGACCGAGCGCTCGATCTTCTCCGACGCCGAGGCGGAGAACAACGCCACCTTCATCTTCTTCGGGCCGTTCGTCTGCACGCAGGTCGCCCCGCAGGTCGTCGCTCCGGTCACGGTGTTCGGTGACGGCAACACCGCAGGGTGGGAGGCGGACGCCGAGGCGGCGGGAGAAGCGGTCGACCTCGACATCGAGGCTCCCGGGAACGGTGTGCTGCCGCCCGAGATCCTCTCGGCCCAGGACATCAACGCGCAGACTTCCCGCATGGTGGAAGGGGTGCTCGCCGACGCCGGCGCGAGGCCGCAGCCCGCGGCCGGCATCGAATCGGCGCAGCCCGTCGCCGGCACCGGGATGGAGCAGCCCGTCGCCGGCACCGGGATGGAGCAGCCCGTCGCCGGCGCGGACATGCTCCGCCCGGACCAGGGTGTCGCTCCCATGGCCGACGCCGAACTCGCACGCTGAACGCATGGACCGGTTGCGGGAGGCTTTTCCGGGCCGCTCCCGTAATTGCCGCCCGGCAGGGGCCAGAAATTTCTGACCCCTGCCGGGCAGCTTTGTGTGCCCGGAATGCGATTAGGCAATTCGAATGACGGTGCCACCCGAATGCTGGGATACCGGCGTGGCAGATGCTTTCTCTGTCGGTGTCGCGGGTGATACTCGTGCTGTTCTTCCAAAAGGGGAGATCAGGATAGGAGAGTAACTATGCGTTCATCGATCCGGCTGGCCGCTGTTACGGTGACGGCTGCCGCAATGGTCGGAATGTCGTCTGCGGCCGCCCACGCCGCGCCGTGGGACCGGGGCGGCGACTCGCTGTCGCAGGCATCGCTCCAGAGCTGCATCGCCGTCGAGCAGGAGGGCGAGGCCGAGGTGAAGCGCTCCTGGTTCTCCGACGCGGAGGCCGAGAACACCGCCGTCCTCATCGCTCCTGCCGGTGTCATCTGCAACCAGGCCTCGGCTCAGGTCGTCGCTCCCGTCACTGTCTTCGGCACCGGCAACACCGCTGGGTGGATCGGGGAAACCGGCGCCGAGGGCGACATCATCGACGTCGACATCACGGCCCCGGAGAACGGACTGGAGCCGGTGGAGCCCGTCTCCGACGCCAACACCCGCACCCTGCGGATGGTCGAGGGCGCCCTGGCGGGCAACGCCGGGCTGCTCGGCGCCCACCGCTGAGCCAGGCCCGTACAGCCGGGAAGGCCGTGGGTCTTCGCGGCGAACGGCCGGCCGGCGAACCGCGAGACGGGCGGGCCGACGCCTTCCCTCCACGGATGCCGCGGTTCTCCTGCCGCGATGCCGCAAGGTGACCGTTCCCCCGCCGGGGCCGGCCGGTGCGGGAAAATGACCCTCCAGAGTTCGTCCGGCCGGGGCGGGCACCCCTCGGGTGCCCGCCCCGGTCCGCTGTGTCCGGGCGCGCTCAGTCGGTCAGATCCCGGGTGACCGCGTCGGCCAGCAGCCGGCCGCGCAGGGTGAGAACGGCCTGGCCCCCGGCGTGCGGACCGGCCGCCAGCAGCCCGTCGTCCCGCGCCTGCCGGGCCGCCCGCAGGCCGGCCGGGGTCAGCAGGGACAGCTCACAGCCCTCGGCCCGGCGCAGCTCCAGCAGGATCCGCTCCACCCGGATGTCCTCCGGAGTGAGCCGCTCCCGGCCGGCCCCGGGGGACCGGCCCGCCGCCAGCGCCTGGGCGTACGCCCCGGGGTGCTTCACGTTCCACCAGCGGACGCCGCCCACGTGGCTGTGCGCCCCCGGCCCGGCCCCCCACCAGTCCGCGCCCGTCCAGTACAGCTCGTTGTGCAGGCAGCGCCCGGCCGGCGAGGACGCCCAGTTCGACACCTCGTACCAGGTGAAGCCGGCGGCCGAGAGCGTCTCCTCGGCGATCAGGTATCGGTCGGCGTGCACGTCCTCGTCCGTCATCGGCACCTCGCCGCGGCGGATCTGCTGCGCCAGCCGGGTGCCCTCCTCCACGATCAGCGAGTACGCCGAGATGTGATCGGGGCCCGCGCCGGTCGCCGCCTCCAGCGTGGCCCGCCAGTCGGCGTCGCTCTCCCCGGGAGTGCCGTAGATCAGGTCCAGGTTGACGTGCGTGAAGCCCGCCGCCCGCGCCTCGGCCACGCACGCCTCGGGGCGGCCAGGGGTGTGCGTGCGCTCCAGGACCCGCAGCACGTGCTGCCGGGCGCTCTGCATGCCGAAGGAGATCCGGTTGAAGCCCGCGGCCCGCAGCCGTTCCAGGGACGCCGCGTCCACTGACTCCGGGTTGGCCTCGGTGGTGATCTCGGCGTCGTCCGCCAGCCCGAACTCCTGCCGCACCGCGTCCAGCATCAGCGCCAGGTCGTCCGGCGGAAGCAGGGTCGGGGTGCCGCCTCCGACGAAGACCGTGCGCACCGCGCGGGGGTCGTCGCCCAGCACCGTGCGGGCCAGCCGCACCTCCTCGGTCAGCACCCGGGCGTAGTTCTCCCGGGAGGCCGCCGCGCCGCCGGGGCCGCGCAGCTCGCTCGCGGTGTAGGTGTTGAAGTCGCAGTAGCCGCAGCGGGTGGCGCAGAACGGGACGTGCAGGTAGAAGGCGAGCGGGCGGTCGGCGGCGCCGGCCAGGGCGGACGCGGGCAGCGCGCCGTCGTCGGGCACGGCCTCGCCGTCGGGGAGTGCGGAGGGCATGGGGCCATTGTCGCCGCAGCCCGCGGTTTCCCCGGCGCCCGCCCCCTGCGGCCCCGGCCTTGCCGGCCCGGTCCGGTCCCCGCCCGCCGCTACGGGCCGGCCGGCGAGCCGACCGTGACGTGATCGATCAGGTGCTCCACCGGGCCCAGCAGCCCGGGGTCCAGGTCGCGGAAGCTGTGCACGCGGCCGAGGATGTGCTGCCAGGCCGCGCCGGTGTTCTCCGGCCAGCCCAGGGCCCGGCAGACCCCCCGCTTCCAGTCCTGGCCGTGCGGGACGCGCGGCCACCGGTCGATGCCGGCCGCGGAGGGCTTGACCGCCTCCCAGATGTCGATGAACGGGTGACCGACGACCAGGACGTCCGGGTGGGTGACCTGTGCGGCGATGCGGGACTCCTTGGAGCCGGGCACCAGATGGTCCACCAGCACCCCGAGCCGGGCATCGGGGGAGGGGGAGAAGTCGCGCACCACGGCCGGCAGGTCGTCAATGCCCTCCAGGTACTCCACCACCACGCCCTCGATGCGCAGGTCGTCGCCCCACACCTTCTCGACCAGCTCGGCGTCGTGGCGCCCCTCCACATAGATGCGCCCGGCGCGGGCCACCCGCGCCCGCGCGCCGGGCACCGCCACCGAGCCCGAGGCGGTGCGCGCCGGGCCGCGCGCGGCGGCGGGCGCAGCCGGACGGGGGCGCACCAGGGTGACGACCTTCCCCTCCAGCAGGAAGCCCCGGGGCTCCATGGGGAAGACCCGGTGCTTGCCGAACCGGTCCTCCAGGGTGACCGTGGGGCCCTGGGCGGTCTTCTCGCAGCGGATCACCGCCCCGCAGAAACCGGTGGAGACCTCCTCCACCACCAGGTCCGGCTCGGCCGGTACCTCGGGCACGGGTGCCTGCCGCTTCCACGGCGGCGTCAGGTCGGAGCTGTATCGCCTGCTGCGCATGGCTGCCATTGTGACCCAGGCTCAGGCCGCGCCCCCGGCGGACCCCGGGCCCGGCGCGGCCTGGCCTTCCGCCGCCGCCCGGGCCGCCAGGGCATCCCGCTGGGCCCGGACGAAGCCGGCGTCCACCACCGCGCCGTGCCCCGGCACGTACCGGGCGTCCGGCCCGCCCAGGTCCAGCAGCCGGTCCAGCGCCGCGGGCCACCACGACAGGTGGGCGTCGGGCCCGGTCTGGGGCTCGCCGGACTCCTCCACCAGGTCGCCGCAGAACACCACTTCCGGGGTCATGCCCCCGAGTCCGGGGACCAGCACCGCCACGTCGTGGGCCGTGTGCGCCGGGCCCAGGTTGGCCAGCATCACCTCCCGGCCGCCGCCCAGGTCCAGCGTCACCTCCCCGCTGACCCCGTGCCGCGGCAGGATCATCGCGTCGGCGGCCTCCTGCGCGGCCCGCCGGTCCACGCCGTACCGGACGGCGTCCTCCACCAGCAGGGGCCGGTCCCGGGCGAGCAGTTCCGACAGCCCCGCGGCTCCGTACACCTCGGCGCCCGGGAACGCGCCGACTCCCAGCACATGGTCGAAGTGCGGGTGGGTGATCACCACGTGGGTGACCGGGAGCCCCAGCCGCCGGCGCAGGTCCAGGCGGACGCGTTCCCCCTCGTCCAGGGTCGGGCCCGCGTCGACGACGAGCACCCCCTCGGGGCCCGCGACCGCTCCGACCGTCTCGTCCCAGCCCGGCAGCCGCAGGCGCAGTACTCCGGGTGCGAGCTCTTCCCACGTGGTCTCCATGCGGGCGACGTTAGCCGTACCACACCCCCGGCGCCTCCTGCGGCGGGCCCGCGCGCGGTACCTTCGGGGCCACCAGTCATTCCGTACCGGTGCTACCCGGCCGTACACTGGTCCGGAAGCTGGCACTCGCCAATCCGGAGTGCCAGTGCGGGAACGACCGACACGGCCGGACGGGAGGTGCGCGGCATGCTGAGCGAACGCAGGCTCCAGGTGTTGCGGGCGATCGTCCAGGACTACGTGGGCACCGAGGAACCGGTGGGTTCCAAGGCGCTGACCGAGCGGCACAACCTCCGGGTCTCTCCGGCCACCGTGCGCAACGACATGGCGGCGCTGGAGGAGGAGGGGTACATCGCCCAGCCGCACACCAGCGCCGGGCGGGTGCCCACGGACAAGGGCTACCGGCTCTTCGTGGACAAGCTGGCCGGGGTCAAGCCGCTCTCCTCGCCGGAGCGGCGGGCCATCCAGAACTTCCTCGACGGCGCGGTGGACCTCGACGACGTGGTGGGCCGCACCGTCCGGCTGCTGGCCCAGCTGACCCGGCAGGTCGCGGTCGTGCAGTACCCCTCGCTGACCCGCTCCACGGTGCGCCATGTGGAGCTTCTCTCGCTGGCCCCGGCCCGGCTGATGCTGGTGCTGATCACGGACACCGGCCGGGTGGAGCAGCGGATGGTGGACTGCCCGGCGCCCTTCGGCGAGTCCTCGCTGGCCGATCTTCGCGCCAGGCTCAACAGCCGGGTGGTCGGCGAGCGTTTCACGGAGGTCCCGCAGCTGGTGCAGGACCTGCCGGAGTCCTTCGACGCGGAGGACCGCGGCACCGTCTCCAGCGTGCTGTCCACGCTGCTGGAGACCCTCGTGGAGGAGACCGAGGAGCGGCTGATGATCGGCGGCACCGCCAATCTGACCCGCTTCGGGCAGGACTTCCCGCTCACCATCCGGCCGGTGCTGGAGGCACTGGAGGAGCAGGTGGTGCTGCTGAAGCTGCTGGGGGAGGCGAAGGACCCCGGCATGATGGTACGAATCGGGCACGAGAATGCCCATGAAGGGCTGACGTCCACATCGGTTGTCGCTGTCGGCTACGGTTCTGGGGACGAGGCGGTCGCGAAGCTCGGTGTGGTGGGTCCGACCCGCATGGACTACCCCGGAACGATGGGAGCGGTGCGCGCAGTGGCACGGTACGTCGGACAGATCCTCGCGGAGAACTAGGTGGCGACGGACTACTACGCGGTCCTGGGCGTTCAGCGTGATGCCTCGCAGGACGAAATCAAGAAGGCGTTCCGCCGGCTGGCCAGGGAGCTGCACCCGGATGTGAATCCGGACCCGAAGACCCAGGAGCGGTTCAAGGAGATCAACACCGCCTACGAGGTGCTCTCCGACCCGCAGAAGAAACAGATGTACGACCTGGGCGGGGACCCGATGGGGGGCGCCGCGGCGGGCGCCGGTCCCGGGTTCGGCGGCGGCTTCGGCAACTTCTCGGACATCATGGACGCCTTCTTCGGCACCGCTGCCCAGCGCGGGCCGAAGTCGCGCACCCGGCGTGGCCAGGACGCCATGATCCGGCTGGAGATCGACCTCAACGAGGCCGCCTTCGGCACGACCAAGGAGATCCAGGTCGACACGGCCACGGTCTGCAACACCTGCAACGGCGAGGGCGCCGCTCCGGGTACCTCCGCGCAGACCTGTGACATGTGCCGCGGCCGGGGCGAGGTCTCCCAGGTCACCCGGTCCTTCCTGGGCCAGGTCATGACCTCCCGGCCCTGCCCGCAGTGCCAGGGCTTCGGCACTGTGGTGCCCACCCCCTGCCCGGAGTGCGCCGGCGACGGCCGGGTCCGCTCCCGTCGCAAGCTGACGGTGAAGATCCCGGCCGGTGTGGACAACGGCACCCGCATCCAGCTGGCGGGCGAGGGCGAGGTGGGCCCCGGCGGCGGCCCGGCCGGCGACCTCTACGTGGAGATCCACGAGACCCCGCACGCGATGTTCCAGCGGCGCGGCGACGATCTGCACTGCACGGTCACGGTCCCGATGACGGCCGCGGCCCTGGGCACCAAGGTGCCGCTGGAGACGCTCGACGGGGTGGAGGAGGTGGACATCCGGCCCGGCACCCAGTCCGGCCAGTCCATCCCGCTGCACGGCCGCGGCGTCACGCACCTGCGTGGCAACGGCCGCGGCGACCTGGTGATCCATGTCGAGGTGCAGACCCCGTCGAAGCTGGACGCGGAGCAGGAGGAACTGCTGCGCCGGCTGGCCGAGCTGCGGGGCGAGGAGCGCCCGCTGGGCCAGTTCCAGCCGGGCCAGCAGGGCCTTTTCTCCCGGCTCAAGGACGCCTTCAACGGCCGGTGACGGCCGGGCGGGGCGCGGGAGCGCGGACAGTGACGAGTGAGGCCGGCGGCGCCGGCCGGTGCGGGAGCGCGGTGTGACGGCGCCGGTGTTCGTGCACGGGGAGCTGGCCGGGCTGCGGCCGGGCGCGGTGCCGGTGCTCTCCGGCGCCGAGGGCCGGCACGCGGTGTCGGTGCGGCGACTGCGGGCCGGCGAGGAGATCGTGCTGACCGACGGCGAGGGCACCGGAGTCTTCGGGACGGTGGCCGCCGTGGAGGGCAGGGACCGGTTGTCGGTCGAGGTCACCGAGGTGCGGCGGGAACCCGAACCGCGCCCCTCGGTCACCGTCGTGCAGGCGCTCGCCAAGGGGGACCGCGGGGAGCTGGCCGTGGAGACGATGACCGAGACCGGGGTGGACACCATCGTGCCCTGGTCCGCGTCCCGCTGCGTCACCCGCTGGAGGGGCGAGCGGGGGGAGAAGTCCCTGGCCAAGTGGCGCAGCACCGCCCGGGAGGCGGGCAAGCAGGCGCGTCGGCTGCGTTTCCCCCGGATCACCGGGCCGATGACCACCGAGGAGGTGGCCGGTCTGCTGGCGGGCGCGTCGTTCGCCGGGGTGCTGCACGAGGCCGGCGGTGAGCCGCTGGCCACCGTGGTGCTTCCGGCGGACGGCGGCATCGTACTGGTGGTCGGTCCGGAGGGTGGTGTGTCCCCGCAGGAGCTGGAGGCGTTCGAGGAGGCCGGCGCCCGGCCGTGCCGGCTGGGGCCCTCGGTGCTGCGGACTTCCACCGCGGGCACCGCGGCGGCCGCGCTGGTGCTCGGCCGGACCGGCCGCTGGGGCTGAGCGGGGGGCCGGCGGCGTCAGAAGTCCTCGGCGTGCGGGTCGGGGTGGCGGCGCAGCCGCAGGAGGGCGGCGATCAGCCCGCCCCACACGATGCCGACGGCGACGATCATCATGATGACGGCTCCGGTGGACATCAGCCGTTGCTCCTCTTCGGTGCGTTCTTGTCGTGCCGGGCCTCGTCGAGGAGGTCCTCGGGGCCGGGGGCGGGAGCGTTCCGCCAGGGGATGAGGGAGAACAGGATGCCCAGCACCAGCGCGCCGGCGGCGACCCCCCAGCCCGACCAGGACAGGAACGAGGAGGGGTACCCCTCGTAGTTGTCGTCGAACTCCGACACCAGGCTGTCGATCATCATCCAGCCGAGCACGAGCGGGGTGATCAGGCCCAGGCACAGCCGCCACCACCAGCCCAGCGGGACCGCGGAGGTGGCGTCGGCGTTGCGCTGCAGGACCGGCAGCCGGCGCAGCACCCAGGCGACGACGATCACCGCGACAAGCGCTGCCAGCGCGATGCCGTACTGGTTGATGAAGTGGTCGGAGGCGTCCAGCAGGTAGATGCCGCCGTCGGTGGGGAACAGGGCCACGGACACCACGGCGATCAGGCCGCCGACGGACAGCACGGCCGGCAGCCGGCGCAGGCCGAGGCGGTCCTGCACCGAGGACACCACCACCTGGACGATGCTGATCAGCGAGGAAAGACCGGCGACCACCAGCGAGGCGAAGAACAGCGCGCCGAACAGGGTGCCCATCGGCATCTCGGAGATGACCTGCGGGAAGGCGACGAAGGCCAGTCCCAGGCCGGAGGTCGCCACCTCGTCCACGGCGGTGCCGGCGGAGACGGCCATGAAGCCGAGCGTGGCGAAGACCCCGATGCCCGCGAGGATCTCGAAGGAGCTGTTGCCGAAGGCGGCGACCAGCGCCGAACCGGTCAGGTCGGCGCGCCGCCGCAGATAGGAGGCGTAAGTGATCATGATGCCGAAGCCGATGGACAGCGAGAAGAAGATCTGTCCGTAGGCGGCGACCCAGACACTGCCGGTGGTCAGCGAGTCCCAGTCGGGTGCGAAGAGCGCGTCCAGGCCCGTGGCGGCACCCTCCAGGGTGACCGCGCGCACCACCAGGACGAGGAAGAAGACGACCAGCAGCGGGATGAAGACGGTGTTGGCCCGCTCGATGCCGCGCCGGACCCCGAGGGCGAGCACCGCCAGCACCACGACCCACACCGCGACCAGCGGCCAGACCGCACCGGGCACGTAACTGGCGCCCCAGGGAAGGTAGTCGGCGAACGAGCCGGGGCTGTCGGCGGCCCGCAGGAAGGTCCCGAAGAGGAAGCTGTCGGGTTCGTCGCCCCACTGCTGTCCCACCGAGAAGCCGACGTACCGCACGGCCCAGGCGATGATCACGGCGTAGTAGGTGGCGATGACGAAGCAGATGACGACCTGCCACCAGCCGATGGCCTCGGCGGGCCGGGACAGCTGACGGAACGCCGCGGGCGGCGAGGAGCGGTACTTGCGGCCCAGGGTGTACTCCAGGATCAGCACCGGGATTCCCGCGGTGAGCAGGGCGACCAGGTAGGGCAGGAGGAACGCCCCGCCGCCGTTCTCGTACGTGACGGCGGGAAAGCGCCAGATGTTGCCGAGCCCGATGGCCGAGCCGATGGCCGCCAGGAGGAACCCGGCGCGGGTCGCCCATTGCTCGCGTGGCTGAGGGGGCATGTGCGCGCGTCCTTCATCGTCCGCCGTACGAAACTGACCGAACGTTATCAGGTGATATGTCGTTTATCGTGTCAAACGCGGTGGCGCTCCCGGGATCCCCCTCTGTACCGGAGCGACTGCGCTTCGTAGGCTGGCGCGGGTGACTTCGCCTTCGTATCTCCGATTTCCGCATGTCGCGGGTGAGCTGCTCACCTTCACCGCCGAGGACGACGTCTGGGCGGCGCCGCTGGCAGGCGGCCGTGCCTGGCGGATCAGCGCCGACCAGGCGCCCGTCGCCCATCCCCGGCTCTCCCCGGACGGCACCCTGGTCGCCTGGGGTTCGAGCCGCGACGGCGCCCCGGAGGTGCACGTCGCTCCCGCCGACGGCGGCCCCTCGCGCCGGCTGACCTACTGGGGAGGCACCGAGACGGCGGTGCGCGGCTGGCTGCCGCCGGGGCCCGACGGGACGCCCGAGGTCCTGGCCACCGGCGCGCACGACCGCCCGTCCATCCGCGAGACCTGGGCACGCGCCGTCCCGCTGGACGGCGGCCCCGCCCGGCTGCTGCCCTACGGACCGGTGGGCGCGGTGGCCTTCGGCCCCGGCCCGGCCGTGCTGCTGCTGTCCGCCACGATGAGCCGCGGCCGGGACGCCGCGCGCTGGAAGCGCTACCGGGGCGGCACCGCCGGCAAGCTGTGGATCGACCCGGACGGCTCGGGCACCTTCCGGCGCCTGCACGAGAACCTCGACGGCAACCTCGAATGCCCCATGTGGGTGGGCGAGCGCATCGCCTTCCTCTCCGACCACGAGGGCACCGGAGCGCTGTACTCCTCGATGCCCGACGGCACCGGTCTGCGCCGGCACACCCCGGTGGACGACGGCTACGCCCGGCAGGCCACCGGCGACGGCACCCGCGTCGTGTACGCCTGCCGCGGCGAGCTGTGGTGCCTGGACGACCTGGACTCCGGCTCCGGCCCCCGCCCGCTGGAGGTCCGCCTCGGCGGCCCACGCGCCGCCCGGCAGCCGCACCCGGTGAACGCCGCCGCCCACCTCGGCACCGCCTGCCCGGACCGCACCGGCCGGGCCAGCGCCGTGGAGACCCGCGGCACCGTGCACTGGGTCACCCACCGCGACGGACCGGTCCGTGCCCTGGCCGCCGAGCCCGGCGTGCGCGCCCGGCTGCCCCGGGTCTTCCGCGCCCCGGCCGACGGCGACGGAGGCCCGGCGAACGGTGACCAGCAGGTGCTGTGGGTCACCGACGCCGAGGGGGACGACGCGCTCGCCCTCGCCCCCGCGGACGGCACGACCGGCTCCCCGCCGCGCCTGCTGGCCCATGGCCTGCTCGGCCGGGTGCTGGAACTCCAGGTCGCCCCGGACGGCAGCCGCGCGGCCGTGGCGTCCCACGACGGGCGCGTGCTGCTCGTCGGCCTCGCCGACGGGCAGGTGAGCGAACTGGACCGCAGCACTCACGGCGACGCCGACGGCCTGGCCTTCTCCCCGGACTCCCGCTGGCTGGCCTGGTCCCACCCCGGCACCCGGCCGCTGCGCCAGCTGCGCCTCGCGGACCTGACCACCGGCACCGTGAGCGAGGCCACCCCGCTGCGCTTCCGCGACCTCTCGCCCGCCTTCACCACCGACGGCAAGCACCTGGCCTTCCTGTCCGAGCGGGTCTTCGACCCGGTGTACGACGCACACGTCTTCGACCTGTCGTTCACCGCCGCCTGCCGGCCGCACCTGCTGACGCTCGCCGCGGACACCCCCTCGCCGTTCGGCCCGCAGCGGCACGGACGCCCGGTGGACAGCGCCGCGGACCGGGACGAGGCCTCCGGCACCGGCGGCACGGCCACCGGAGAGGACGGGCCGGAAGGCCGGGACGGGCAGGAACAGGGCCCCGCGGCGGCCGCCGCCGCGCCACCGGCCAGCCGGGTGGATCTCGACGGGCTGGCCGAGCGGGTCGTGCCGTTCCCCGTGGAGGCCGGCCGCTACAGCGGGCTGCGGGCCTATGCCGACGGAGTGCTCTGGCTGCGGCACCCGCTGACCGGCGCCCTGGGCACCGCCGCCGCCCCCGGCGAGGGCCCCGCCACCTCCGTGCAGCGCTACGACCTGGCCAAGCGGCGTTCCGCCGAACTGGCCCGCGAGGTCAGCGGCTTCGAGGTCAGCGGGGACGGCCGGCAGGTGCTGCTGCACACCCGCTCCGGGCTGCGCCTGGTCCCCGCCGAGGGCGGCCCGTACCAGGCCAGGCCGCAGGGGGACAGCGACGAGCGCGGCGTCACGCTCGACCTGTCGCGCATCCGGCTGATGGTGGACCCCACCGCCGAGTGGCGGCAGATGTACGACGAGGCCGGCCGGCTGATGCGGGACAACTTCTGGCGCGCCGACATGGGCGGCACCGACTGGGACGCGGTGCTGGACCGCTACCGGCCGGTCCTGGACCGGGTGGCCACCCACGACGACCTCGTCGACCTGGTCTGGGAGGTGCAGGGCGAGCTCGACACCTCGCACGCCTACGTCATGCCGCACGCCCACCGCGCCCCCGACGGCCTGCGGCAGGGCATGCTGGGCGCCGACCTCTCCCGCGACGCGGAAGGCCGCTGGCGGGTGGACCGGGTGCTGCCGTCGGAGTCCTCCGACCCCGAGGCCCGCTCGCCGCTGGCCGCCCCGGGCGTCGCGGTCCGGGCCGGTGACGTGCTGCTGGCCGTGGACGGACGCCCGGTCGACCCGGTGACCGGCCCGGCACCGCTGCTGGCCGGAGCCGCCGAACGGGCCGTCGAACTCACGGTGGAACCGGCCGACGGCTCCGGTGTCCGCCACCCGGTGGTGGTCCCGCTGGCCGACGAGGAGGCCCTGCGCTACCAGGCCTGGGTCGCCGGGTGCCGCGCCACCGTCCACGAGCGTTCCGGCGGGCGGCTGGGCTACCTGCACATCCCCGACATGATCGGCAGCGGCTGGGCCCAGCTCCACCGCGACCTGCACACCGAGATCGGCCGCGACGGGGTGGTCGTCGACGTGCGCGGCAACCGCGGCGGCCATCTCTCGCAGCTGGTCCTGGAGAAGCTGGCCCGCCGGGTCATCGGCTGGAACCTCCCGCGCGGGGAGGAGCCGGACACCTACCCGTCGGACGCCCCGCGCGGCCCGATCGTGGTGGTCGCCAACGAGTTCTCCGGGTCCGACGGGGACATCGTCACCGCCGGGGTCCGGGCCCTGGGACTCGGCCCGGTCGTGGGAACCCGTACCTGGGGCGGCGTGATCGGCATCGACATGCGGTACGACCTGGTGGACGGCACCGGCGTCACCCAGCCGAAGTACGCGACCTGGCTGCGCGGCTTCGACTGGGGTGTGGAGAACTACGGCGTGGAACCGGACATCGAGGTCGTGCGGACCCCGCAGGACTGGGCCGCGGGCCGCGACCCGCAGCTCGGGGAGGCGCTGCGGGTGGTCCTCCAGGCCCTCGCCGCCTCCCCCGCGGCGGCCCCGCCCGAACTGCCGGAGCGCTGACCGGCCCCGCTGCGGGCGGCCCCTCCACGGGGCCCGCCCGCAGCGGGTGCCCTCCGGCGGTCAGTCGCGGCGCAGCGGCTCCTCCAGGGGAAGGATCCAGTCGGCGGCGCCCCGCCACGGCACGGGCACCGACGCCATGTCGGTGAACGGGTCCACCAGCATCGCCGGGGCCCGCCCGTTGAGCGAGACGGACGTGGCCACCCGCACCTCCGCGCCCCCGTGCAGCTGTGACAGGTGCCGGGCGAACAGGGCGATCCGCTCCGGGTGCCCGGCCATCAGCCGCTGCTGCTCCGGCGTCAGGTACTCGGAGACATCCACCCGCCAGGCGCGCTCACCGTCGGAGAGGGTGAACTCCGCGCTGCCCTGCTTCGTGCGCAGCATCATGTGCCAGGCGAAGCGGTGGCCCTCCTCCGACCAGTTCACGGTGGAGGGCACGGCGAAGTGCCGCAGCGGCAGCACCACCTGCACCGCCGCCCACGCCCCGAGCGCGGCCACGGTCAGCGGGGCCATCAGCACGGGACGGGCCCCGCCGGCCGCGGGCACCGGCGGTGCCCCCCGGGCGCCGGCTTCCGCGCCCTTAGCCGCCCCCCGCGTGGCCCGCTCACGGAGCCGGCGCAGCCGGGCCGCCGCGCGCAGCGGCCAGTCGGGCCGGAAGAACACGGTGGTCGCCGCGATCATCAGCCACGGGAAGACGTACAACCCGAACAGCCGCGCGTTGAGCAGGTGGAAGCACAGGGCCACCGCGAACGCGTACGGCCGGGTCCGCGGGTGCAGCAGGAAGCCGACCACCACCAGGTCGAACACCAGCGAGCCGTAGGTCATGAACCACACCACGGGCTCGTGGGTGAACAGCGGTCCGATCAGCTGCACATGGGTGCGCTCGGCCAGCCACATCCGCAGCGGTTCGCCGCGCAGCCAGTCGGAGTTGAGCTTGGCGACGCCCCCGAAGAAGTACGGCACCCCGATCTGGAAGCGCAGCAGCCACATCACCCAGGCCGGCACCGTCGGCGAGGCCACGGCGGGCCGCCACCGCGCGTCCAGCGACCACATCCGGTGCAGCGGCAGCCAGATCATCAGGAACGACAGCAGCGAGATCAGATACTCGTGGTTCTGGTAGTACGACGAATCGAGCAGGAAGACGTACGTCGTGAGTACGAAGAAGGCCGCGCACGACCAGCGGTACCACAGCCCCGCGGCGATCGTCAGCCCGAGCACACCCATCATCGCGTACACCGCGTACATCCCGGCGTCCGGCAGCGGCCGGACGAAGAGGAAGGGCGGATAGCCGAAGTGGAAGGAGGCCGCCAGGTAGTGGTCGCGCATCAGATACGGCAGGTACAGCATCGCGTTCACGGTCATGGCGACGCCGAACGCCATCCTGAACACCGCCGCCCCCGCGGCGCTCACCTGCCTGGCCCCACCCTCGCGGATTCGCTCTCCCCACATGCGCCGGATCCTATGGGCTGCCCCGCCATCCCTGCCGGGACAGTCCCCGGGGGTGCCCGGGGCAACGGGTAGCATCCGGGGCGTACTGCTGCGACGGACCGGAGGAGAGAGCCAGGCGATGGCGGGAGAACCACAGGCGGACTGCCTGTTCTGCAAGATCGTTGCCGGTGAGGTCCCGGCCGACGTGGTGCGGGAGACCGGGACGACCGTCGCCTTCCGGGACATCAACCCGCAGGCGCCCACCCACATCCTGGTCATCCCCCGGGCGCACTACCGCGACGCCGCCTCGCTGGCCGCCGCCGATCCCCGGCTCGCCGCCGACCTGCTCGCCGGCGCCGGTGCGGTCGCGGAGCAGGAGGAACTCGGCGCCTACCGGATCGTCCTGAACACCGGTGCCGGAGCGGGCCAGACCGTCTTCCACGTCCACGCGCACGTCCTGGGCGGCCGCGGCCTCGAATGGCCTCCGGGCTGAGGGCCGGTGTCCGTGAGGGAGCTGGTGGTGCTCGGCACCGCCAGCCAGGTCCCGACCCGGCGCCGCAACCACAACGGGTACCTGCTGCGGTGGGACACCGAGGGCATCCTCTTCGACCCCGGTGAGGGCACCCAGCGGCAGATGCTGAGGGCAGGGGTGTCCGCGCATGCCCTCACCCGGCTGTGCGTCACGCACTTCCACGGCGACCACGCGCTCGGCCTGCCCGGGGTGATCCAGCGGATCAACCTCGACCGGGTGCCGCACCCGGTCACCGCCCATTACCCCGCAGGCGGGCAGGAGTACTTCGACCGGCTGCGCCGCGCGACCTCCTACCGGGAGACGGTACGGCTGCGCGAGGAGCCGGTGCGCGGCGACGGTGTCCTGGCCGTCACCGGCGCCTTCACGCTCTCCGCGCACCGGTTGTCGCACCCGGTGGAGACCTACGGCTACCGCCTGGCCGAACCGGACTCCCGCCGGATACTGCCGGAGCGGCTGGCCGAGCACGGCATCGAGGGCCCGGACGTCGGGCGGCTGCAGCGGGAGGGAACGCTGCGCGGGGTGACCCTGGAGCAGGTCAGCGAACCACGGCCCGGCCAGCGCTTCGCGTTCGTGATGGACACCCGGCTGTGCGAGGGTGTCCACGCACTGGCCCAGGGGTGCGACCTGCTGGTCATCGAATCGACCTTCCTGGACGAGGACGCCTCGCTGGCCGCCTCCTACGGCCACCTGACGGCCGGCCAGGCCGGCCGGGTGGCGGCCGAGTGCGGCGTGCGGCACCTGGTGCTCACCCACTTCTCGCAGCGCTACGAGGACCCGGAGTCCTTCGCCCGGCAGGCCCGGGCGGCGGGGTTCGCCGGTGAACTGACCGTGGCCGACGACCTGATGCGCGTCCCCGTCCCGCCCCGGGCCCGGCCCGTCCCACGCTGACGGCCGGTGCCCGGGGGCGTCCCGCGCACCGGCCCCGGGGCCCTCGCGGCCGGCCGGCTCAGCGGCCGGCGCCGGCCAGGATGCGGGAGGCGACGGCGGGGGAGTCCACCAGCGGATGCAGGGCCAGGGCACGCAGCGCCGCCGCGCGCGACCCCGTGGTGGCCGCCTCGATGGTGGCCCGCTCCACCGCCTTCACCTGGAGCATCAGACCCAGCTCGGCCGGCCCGGGGGACACACAGGGCACCGGGTAGGCGCCGTGCGAGCCCACCTCGCAGACGGTCTCGATGACCGCCGTGTCCGGCAGCGCCGGGACGGTGCCGCAGTTGCGCACGTTGAGGATGAGCCGGGTGCGGCGGTTCCCGGCGATCGCCCGCATCAGCTCCAGCGCCACCCGGTCGTAGCCGCCGCCCTCCAGATCGCAGGCGTCCCGCTCCGGGACCTCCCCGGGGGCCGCGGCCGCGCCGCCGCTGCCGGCGGCGCGGTTGTCCGCCAGATACGTCTCCTCGCGCTCCCGCCACGTGCGCTCCCACAGCTCCGGGGCGCGCAGCGGGTCCTCGGCGGCCTCCGCGAAGAAGCCGTCCTGCTGCCGCTGCAGGAACTCCCCACGGGTGCGCTCCGCGGCGGCCACCGCCGCCAGCGTCTCCCGGCGGAAGTAGTAGTAGTGCAGATATTCGTTGGGCAGCGCGCCCAGCGCCCGCAGCCACTCCGGCCCGAACAGCCGCCCCTCCTCGAAGGACTCCAGCGCGGCGTCGTCCTCCAGCAGGTCCGGCAGCAGATCCTTGCCGTTGCGGGTCAGCGACCGCAGCCAGCCCAGATGGTTGAGCCCCAGGTAGTCGGCCGAGACGGCCTCCGGATCGGCCCCCACGGCCCGCGCCGCCCGGCGCACCAGCCCCACCGGGGAGTCGCAGATGCCGATGACCCGGCGCCCCAGCACCCGGGACATCGCCTCCGTCACCATCCCGGCCGGGTTGGTGAAGTTGATGACCCAGGCCTCCGGTGCCGTCTCCCGTACCCGGCGGGCGATCTCCAGGGCGACCGGGACCGTCCGCAGCCCGTAGAGCACCCCGCCCGCGCCGACCGTCTCCTGACCCAGCACGCCGGCCTCCAGCGGCACCCGCTCGTCCCGCACCCGGCCCGCCGTACCGCCCACCCGGATCGCGCAGAACACGAAGTCGGTGCCGCGCAGCGCGTCCTCCAGCCGGGTGGCCACCCGCACCGCGGGAGCCCGCGCCACCCCGGCGGCCTGCGCCGAGAGCACCGCGCTGATCACCCGCAGCCGCCGCGGATCGGTGTCGTACAGCGTCACCTCGGTGCATCTGCCGGGAGCCTCCGTCTGGGCATCCTCCAGCAGCGCCCGGTATACCAGGGGGACACGGAACCCGCCGCCTCCGATGATCGTGAGCCTCATGAAGGGGAACGTACCGTAGGAAGCGAATCCGGAACGGGAGCGAAGTGACGACCGACAACGACCCGCGGGCCGCGGCCCGCGACGGGACGGCCGAGGGCCGGCTCGACCCGCTGGCCGCCGTGCGCGCCGAGGGGGACCCCGAGTGCGACGTGTTCCTGACCGGAACCGTCTTCCTCGACATCATCTTCACCGGGCTGGACAGCGCCCCGGTGCGCGGCAGCGAGACATGGGCCCGCGGGATGGGCTCCAGCCCCGGCGGGGTGGCGAACATGGCCACCGCCCTGGCCCGGCTCGGCCTGCACACCAGCCTGGCCGCCGCCTTCGGCGACGACAAGTACGGCGAGTACTGCTGGGAGACGTTGGAGGACGGTGAGGGCATCGACCTGTCGCAGTCCCGCACCGTACCCGGCTGGCATTCCCCGGTCACCGTATCCCTGGCCTACGACGGCGAACGGACGATGATCTCGCACGGGCACGAGGCGCCGGTGCCCGGCCACGCGCCCTCGGCCGCCTACGGCCCCCCGCCGGCCCGGTCGTGCGTGGCGTCGCTGGCGCCCGGGCACTACCAGGACTGGATCGGGGCCATGGCGCGCCGCGGCAGCCTGGTCTTCGCCGGAGTCGGCTGGGACGAGACCGGCCGGTGGGAGCTGGACGAGCTGCCCGGCCTGGAGCACGCCGACGCGTTCGCGCCCAACGCCGAGGAGGCGATGCGCTACACCCGCACCGACTGCCCGCGCGCCGCCGCCCGGGTCCTGGCCGACCGGGTGCCGCTGGCCGTCGTCACGATGGGGGCCGACGGCGCGTGCGCGGTGGACGCCGCCACCGGGGAGACGGCCGAGGTGCCGGGCATCGCCGTCGAGGCCCTGGACACCACCGGAGCCGGGGACGTCTTCATGGCCGGGCTGGTGACCGGCACCCTGGCGGGCTGGCCGCTGGCGGACCGGCTCGCGCTGGCCGGGCTGACCGCCGCCCTGTCGGTCCAGGAGTTCGGCGGCTCGCTCTCCGCGCCGGGCTGGGTGGAGATCGCCGCGTGGTGGAACCACGTGCGGCCGTGTGTCCCCGGCTCGCCCGCCCCGCCCGGCCACCCCCTGGCCCGCTACGCGTTCCTGGAGACCCTGCTGCCGGGCTGCACCCGCTCCTGGCCCCTGCGGCGCGCCGTCCCCACCCTCGGCTTCCGCGACCACGGGCCGTTCGGCATCCCCGGCGTCCACGCCCTCCCCGGCGTCAGCGCCGCCCCCGCGGAGGCGGGCGACGCGGGGCCCGGCATCGCCGGCCCGCAGGGAGGTACGGGGCAGGGCGGCTGAGGCCTTCCCGCCCCGCGCCTTCCGTGGTGACCGTCCGGGCCCTCGCGCCGGGCGGTGGCTCAGCGTTATTCTCTACGGCCCGGTCGGTTCGACCGCGTACTCTTGGGGGTACGCAAGCGTGCAGAGCAGAGAGGGATGACAGGCCCGCAGCGGCCGCCCATGACCCAGACACCCACACACCAGGCGACGGCCCCCCAGACGCAGGAGACCGCCCGGTTCACCGTGCCGGCCAAGCACCCGATGGTCACCGTGCTGGGATCCGGGGACGCGCTGCTGCGCGTCATCGAGGACGCCTTTCCCGGGACCGACATCCACGTCCGCGGCAACGAGATCAGCGCCACCGGCGCGGCCCACGAGGTCGCCCTCGTGCAGCGCCTGTTCGACGAGATGATGCTCGTGCTGCGCACCGGGCAGCCGATGACGGAGGACGCCGTCGAGCGTTCGATCGCCATGCTCCGCGAGGAGGACGGGCCGGGCGGCGAGACGCCGGCGCAGGTGCTCACCCAGAACATCCTGTCCAACCGCGGCCGGACCATCCGCCCCAAGACGCTGAACCAGAAGCGCTACGTCGACGCCATCGACAAGCACACCATCGTGTTCGGGATCGGCCCGGCCGGTACCGGCAAGACGTATCTGGCGATGGCCAAGGCGGTCCAGGCGCTCCAGTCCAAGCAGGTCAACCGCATCATCCTCACCCGCCCCGCGGTCGAGGCCGGAGAGCGGCTGGGCTTCCTGCCCGGCACCCTCTACGAGAAGATCGACCCCTACCTGCGCCCGCTGTACGACGCGCTGCACGACATGCTCGACCCCGACTCCATCCCGCGCCTGATGGCGGCGGGCACCATCGAGGTCGCGCCGCTGGCCTACATGCGCGGGCGGACGCTGAACGACGCCTTCATCATCCTGGACGAGGCCCAGAACACCAGCCCCGAACAGATGAAGATGTTCCTGACCCGGCTCGGCTTCGACTCCAAGATCGTCATCACCGGGGACGTCACCCAGGTCGACCTCCCCGGCGGCAGCCGGAGCGGGCTGCGGCAGGTGCAGGAGATCCTGGAGGGCGTGGAGGACGTCCACTTCTCCCGGCTCACGAGCACCGACGTGGTACGGCACAAGCTGGTGGGCCGTATCGTCGATGCCTACGAACGCTACGACGGCCGCACCGGGGGCCGCGGCGACGGTAACGGAAAGTAGCCGATCTGCATTATGGCGATCGAGGTCAACAACGAGTCCGGCCTGGACTTCGATGAGCAGGCCGTACTCGACATCGCGCGCTACGCGCTGGCCCGGATGCGGATCCATCCGCTCTCGGAGCTGTCGGTCATCGCGGTGGACGCCGCGGCGATGGAACAGCTTCACCTGACCTGGATGGATCTGCCCGGGCCGACCGATGTCATGTCCTTCCCGATGGACGAGCTGCGTCCGCCCGCGAGGGACGACGAGGAGCCCGACCAGGGGCTGCTCGGGGACATCGTGCTGTGCCCGGAGGTCGCCAGGACCCAGGGCGAACAGGCTCCCACCGCGCACTCGATGGACGACGAGCTCCAGCTGCTCACCGTGCACGGGGTGCTGCACCTGCTCGGCTACGACCATGAGGAACCGGCCGAGAAGGCGGAGATGTTCGGTCTGCAGAAGGCCATCGTGGACGGCTGGCGCGCCGAGCGCGGCCTGTCGGGACCGTCCCCGGCCCCGACGACGGCATGAGTGCCTCGCTGGTCACCGCGGCCGTCGCGCTTGTTGTGGTGGCCTGGCTGGCGTCCTGCGCGGAGGCCGGGCTGGCCCGCACCACCAGCTTCCGGGCCGACGAGGCGGTGCGGGCGGGCCGGCGCGGCGCGGACAAGCTGGAGGCGGTGGCCGCCGACCCGACCCGTTACCTGAACCTCGCGCTGCTGCTGCGGGTCGCCGCCGAGATGGCCGCCGCCGTGCTGGTCGCCTACGCCTGCCTGCGCACCTTCGAGGAGCCCTGGCAGGCGCTCACCGTCGCCTTCGGCGTGATGGTGCTGGTCTCGTTCGTCGCCGTCGGCGTCTCGCCGCGTACCATCGGCCGTCAGCACCCGGTCAACACGGCCATCGCCGCGGCCTACGTGCTGCTGCCCATGGCCCGGGTGCTGGGCCCTCTCACCCAGCTGCTGATCATCATCGGCAACGTGCTCACCCCGGGGAAGGGCTTCTCCAAGGGGCCCTTCGCCTCCGAGGCGGAACTGCGGGCCCTGGTGGACCTGGCCGAGCAGGAGCAGCTGATCGAGGACGACGAGCGCCGCATGGTGCACTCGGTGTTCGAACTGGGCGACACCCTGGTGCGTGAGGTGATGGTCCCGCGCACCGACCTGGTGTCGGTGGCCCGGGACAAGACGATCCGCCAGGCTCTCACCCTCGCGCTGCGCTCGGGCTTCTCCCGCATCCCGGTCACCGGCGAGAACGACGACGACATCGTCGGCATCGTCTACCTCAAGGACCTGGCCCGGAAGGTCCACATCAGCCGTGAGGCCGAGTCCGAGCTGGTGGAGACCGCCGCCCGTCCGGCGACCTTCGTCCCGGACACCAAGAACGCCGGCGACCTGCTGCGCGAGATGCAGCGCGACCACATCCACGTCGCGGTGGCCATCGACGAGTACGGCGGCACGGCCGGCATCGTGACCATCGAGGACATCCTGGAGGAGATCGTCGGCGAGATCACCGACGAGTACGACACCGAGCTGCCGCCGGTGGAGGAGCTCGGGGAGGGCCGGTACCGGGTCACCGCCCGGCTCGACCTGGGCGACCTCGGGGAGATCTTCGGGATCGACCTGGAGGACGAGGACGTGGAGACGGTGGGCGGTCTGCTGGCCAAGGAGCTGGGCCGGGTGCCGATCGCCGGGGCCACCGCCGAGGTCGATCTGAGCGCCGACCCCGCCGACCCGTCCCTGGCCGCGCTGCGGCTGACCGCCGAGTCGGCGGCGGGCCGCCGCAACAAGATCGTCACCGTGCTCGTCGAGCCGGTGCGCGTCGAGGCCGGCGACCGGGACCGCGCCGACCACTGAGCCGTGCCGGGCGGCCGCGGTGGCGGATGCCGCCGCGGGATGTCTTGATGGAGGTATGCACCGACATCTGTGGAGGACGGCCGTCGCCACGGGGATGGCGGGTCTGCTGGCCCTCGGCGTCCCCTCCGCGGCCGCGGAGCCGCTGGACGAGCGCGGGCTGCGCCAGGCACTGCTGGAGGTCACCGACTTCCCGCCGGGCTGGGCGACCGACAGCGACAAGACCGCCGAGCGGCGCGGCATCGGAGTCCCCAGCCCGGTCGAGGACCACTGCCGGGAACTGTTCGAGAGCGCGTCCGGTCTCGCCGCGAGGGCCCAGTTCGCCCGCTCCAGCAGCGGCCCCTTCGTCACCACGTCCACCGAGGCGCACGCCGGCCCGGAACAGGCCCGCGAGGTCCTGGAGGACCTGCGGGAGGCCGCCGGGGAGTGCGAGTCCTTCCGCGCCCGCGAGGGCACCGGCCGGCATGCCGTGATGGTCGGCTACGAGGCGGAGGAACTGGAGATGAAAGGGCTCGGTGACGACAGCGTCGCCGTCCGCTTCCACCGGGTGCTGGAGGGCGAGGCGACCACTCCGGTCGTCGCCGACGTGGTGATCTCCCGGGTCGGGTCGCACACCGTGCGCGTCGCCCAGGCCGGGCGGGAGGACGTCGAGAGCGAGCGCGTGGAGCCGCTGGCCGTGCGGGCCGTGGAACGGCTCCAGCAGGTCCTCGACGGCATCGTGCCCACCCCCGCCCCCGACCAGCCGGACTCCGTGGACCTGTGACCCGGGAGCCGCGCCGCTCCGGGCGGTGAGGCCGCTCCGCGTACGACCCGGCGCTTCCCCGGGACCGGGCCTTAAGCTCATGCCCATGACTGACGCTGCCCCCATGGACCCCGAGGACAAGAAGATCATCACGCTGGCGCGCAGCGCCCGCGCCCGCAACGGGGTGCCCGAGGGCGCCGCCGTGCGCGACGAGACCGGCCGCACCTACGTCGCCGGCACGGTCGCCCTGGACTCGCTGCCGCTGAGCGCCCTGCAGACCGCCGTCGCCATGGCCGTGGCCAGCGGCGCGAAGTCCCTGGAGGCGGCAGCCGTGGTCTCGGAGGCCGAGGCCCTGCCGCAGCACGACCTGGCCGCCGTCCGCGACCTCGGCGGCCCGGCCACCCCGGTCCTGCTCGCCGGCCCCGACGGCGGCCTGCGCACCACCGTCACCCCCGGCTGAGGCGGCCCCGGCCGCCCGCTTCCGCGGGCAGCCGGAGGACCGGCGGCAGTGAGCGGCCCCGCGGTCGGGGAGAATGGTCGCCATGAGCGATCCTTCCTCCGGCCCGTCCGCCCACCGCGCGGGCTTCGCCTGCTTCGTCGGCCGCCCCAACGCGGGCAAGTCCACCCTGACCAACGCGCTGGTGGGGACGAAGGTCGCGATCACCTCCACCCGTCCGCAGACCACCCGGCACACCGTGCGCGGCATCGTGCACCGGCCCGACGCCCAGCTGGTACTGGTGGACACCCCCGGCCTGCACAAGCCGCGCACCCTGCTCGGTGAGCGCCTCAACGACGTGGTCCGCACCACATGGGCCGAGGTCGACGTCATCGGTTTCTGTCTGCCCGCCGACCAGAAGGTGGGCCCAGGCGACCGCTTCATCGCCAAGGAACTGGCCGGCATCAAGCGCACCCCCAAGGTCGCCATCGTCACCAAGACCGACCTGGTGGACTCCGAGGCCCTGGCCGAACAGCTGATCGCGGTGGACCGGCTCGGGAAGGAACTGGGCATCGAATGGGCCGAGATCGTCCCCGTCTCGGCCACCGGGGGCAGCCAGGTCGGACTGCTGGCCGACCTGCTGGTGCCGATGCTCCCGGAGAGCCCGCCGCTCTACCCCGAGGGCGACCTCACCGACGAACCCGAGCAGGTCATGATCGCCGAGCTGATCCGGGAGGCCGCCCTGGAGGGCGTCCGCGACGAACTGCCGCACTCCATCGCCGTCGTGGTCGAGGAGATGCTGCCCCGCGAGGACCGCCCGGCGGACAAGCCGCTGCTGGACATCCACGCCAACCTGTTCGTCGAACGCTCCAGCCAGAAGGGCATCGTCATCGGGCCCAAGGGCAAGCGCCTCAAGGACGTCGGCACCACGTCCCGCAAGCACATCGAGGCGCTGCTCGGCACCCCCGTCTTCCTCGACCTCCACGTCAAGGTCGCCAAGGACTGGCAGCGCGACCCCAAGCAGCTCCGCAAACTGGGCTTCTGACCCCCCCGCACCCCGCACGGCACCGGGGCTGGCCTACGGCACCGGGTCCCGCGACCGGGCCCTGTTCCGCCCATCACCCCGCGGTATCAGGGCCCGATCCCGCGCCTGCCACCCCGCTCCAGCCAGTGCCCGTCCGGGCAGCCGGACAGGGTCAGAATCACCCACAGGAGTCAACGAGGCAATGGAGAGCTGCTCATGAGAGTTCCGATGTCGGCTCTTCCGCTCACCGGGTGGCGCAAGTCCACTCGCAGCAACCCCGCCGGCGGCGATTGCGTCGAGGTCGCCGTGCGCGTCGGCGGGGCGGTGCCGGTGCGGGACAGCAAGCGGCCCGGTGGCCCGGTGCTCCTGATTCCGGTAGCCGCCTGGGAGTCTTTCGTGTGTGGGTTGAGAAGGGCTGAAGCCGTGAGCCCCGGCTCACCCCACGGGGCAGGGAGCCGGGGAGCGCGTCAGGTGGGCATGGCGGCGGTGAGGAGGCGGTCGGTCTCCTCGGGGGCAAGGCCCAGTGAGCCGCCGATGACGGAGAGCATGTCGCGCTCGGCGTCGCTGTAGTGGCCGTTGGTGAGGGCGATGCGGGCGCCCTCCAGGAGGAGGTTCTCCCTGCCCGGGCCCGCCAGGTGCGGGGCCAGCGGGGTCAGGCAGGCGCGCAGCTCCTGCTCCGGCTCCGCGGGGCCGCCGGCCTTCAGGGCCGCGAGCAGCGTCAGCAGCTGGTCCTCCGAGCAGTCGGGGAAGCCGGCGCCGCGGACGGTGTCCACGGCCGTCTCCAGGGCCGGGCCCGACTCGTCGCCGCCCGCGGCCAGCAGGGCCAGGGCGATGGCGTGGACGGCGTCCCGCAGCAGTGCTGCCAGCCGGACGGTCGTGGGCTGGGCCAGGGCGGCGACCGGGAAGTGGTCGCGGCAGGAGGCGCACTCCGCCACCGGGTCCGCGGCGCCGCGCGACAGCAGCGGCACCCCCAGGACGGCCAGCCTGCGTCTGCCGGCGAGCTGCTGGTAGCAGCGGTCGCCCCCGCAGCCGGGGCAGTAGAACTCCCCGTCACCGACCACCCGCCATGCGGTGCGGATGCCTGCGACTCTCAGCTTCCGGCCGCCCTGGCTCCGGGAGTGCACCACGCCGTACCTCCGATAGCTCCGGTCCCCATGCGTGGCGTGATGTTAACCACAGGGGACCGGTGCCGTCAGCACCCCGGCGGGACAAACCGGGACCGGAAAGGGAAGGGCGGGCGCTCCGGGTGCGCCCCGGGTGCGCTCCGGCGCACGCCGGCCGGGGGCTGCGGGGCCGGAGCGCGCCGGGCCCGGGGCCCGGGGGTCCGGCGCGAGCGACGGCCTCCCGTCGTATGGCGGTGTCAGCGGGCGGCGCGGTTCACGGCGGAGACGACCGCCTGCAGCGAGGCCCGGACGATGTTGGCGTCGATGCCCACGCCCCACAGCACCCGGTCGCCGACCGCGCACTCGATGTACGCGGCGGCCTTGGCCCCGGCGCCCTCGCTCATGGTGTGCTCGACGTAGTCCAGCAGCCGGACCTCGTCGTCGATGACCCCGGCGCCGGCCAGCGCGTCGAAGAAGGCGGCGATCGGGCCGTTGCCGGTGCCGGTCAGCGTGGTGTCGCGGCCGTCCACCACCGCGTCGACGGTGAGCACGTCGTGGCCGCCGTCGGCGGTGCTGGTCTGGGCGGAGCGCAGCGCGATGCGGCCCCAGCGGTGCTCGGGGGTCGGCAGATACTCGTGGCTGAAGATCTCCCAGATCTGCGCCGGGGTGACCTCGCCGCCCTCGGCGTCGGTCTTGTCCTGGATGATCCTGGAGAACTCCACCTGCATCCGCCGGGGCAGGTCCAGCGCGTGGTCGCTCTTCAGCACGTAGGCGATACCGCCCTTGCCCGACTGCGAGTTGACCCGGATGACCGCCTCGTAGGTGCGGCCCACGTCCTTGGGGTCGATCGGCAGGTAGGGCATCTCCCAGCGGACGTCGTCCACGCTCACGCCGCGCTCGGCCGCCTCGGCCGCCAGCGCCTCGAAGCCCTTCTTGATGGCGTCCTGGTGGGAGCCGGAGAAGGACGTGTAGACCAGGTCACCCACGTACGGGTGGCGCGGGTGCACCTCCATCTGGTTGCAGTACTCCCAGGTGCGGCGCACCTCGTCGATCTGCGAGAAGTCGATCTGCGGGTCGACGCCCTGGGAGAACAGGTTCATGCCCAGCGTCACCAGGTCCACGTTGCCGGTGCGCTCGCCCTGGCCGAACAGGCAGCCCTCCACCCGGTCGGCGCCCGCCATCAGCGCCAGCTCGGCGGCGGCGACCGCGGTGCCCCGGTCGTTGTGCGGGTGCGCGGACAGGCACACGTGCTCACGGCGCGACAGGTTCCGCGACATCCACTCGAAGCGGTCGGCGTGGGTGGAGGGCGTGGAGCGCTCGACGGTCGCCGGCAGGTTCAGGATGATCTCGCGGCCGGCCTCCGGCTGCCAGACGTCCATCACGCTCTCGCAGACCTCCAGGGCGAAGTCCAGCTCGGTGTCGGTGAAGATCTCCGGGCTGTACTGGTAGCCGAACACCGTCCGGTCGTCCAGCAGCTTCGCCGCGTAGTCCATCACCATCCGGGTGCCGTCCACCGCGATCTGCCGGACCTGCTCCCGGCTGCCCCGGAAGACCACCCGGCGGAACACCGGGGCGGTGGCGTTGTACAGGTGGACGGTCGCCCGGTGGGCGCCGGCCAGGGACTCCACGGTCCGCTCGATCAGTTCCTCACGGGCCTGGGTCAGGACGGAGATCGTCACGTCCTCGGGGATCGCGTCGTCCTCGATGATGGAGCGGACGAAGTCGAAGTCGGTCTGCCCGGAGGCGGGGAAACCGACCTCGATCTCCTTGTAGCCCATCCGTACCAGCAGGTCGAACATGGCGCGCTTGCGGGCGGGGGACATCGGGTCGATCAGGGCCTGGTTGCCGTCCCGCAGGTCGGTGGACAGCCAGCGCGGGGCCCGGGTGATGCGCCGGGACGGCCAGGCGCGGTCCGGCAGGTCCACGCCCTCGAAGGGGGCGTACTTGTGGACCGGCATGCCGGAGGGCCGCTGGCGGACGGTGGCGGCGGTGACGGGCGTCGGCGGGCGTACCCCGGCGGCCACGGAGGAGGAATCGGGGGACGCGGCGGGCGAAGTGCTCATGAGACGTGTGCTCCTGGCGGGAAACGGGCTGAGAAGGCCGACGGCAGCGCCGCACTCCGCGGGGAGGGGGCCGGCCGTATGACTACAGACCCTCGCCGCGGCGGCTAAGGAGGAGCATCCCGAAGCGCATGACGGACCCAGCGTAGCCGACAGGCGCACCGATATGCCTTCCCTGTATCAGTATGCGAGATCCCTCATGGCTGTGCGGGACACCGCGGCCTTCCGCGGGCGTACTCCCGGGGGAGTAGCCGGGCGCGCGGACCACCGTCCGCCGTACCCCGGAGTCCGTCCCCGCGGGGGACGGTGGGGGCCGGGCGGGACGGAAGGCTTGGGGCGGGGCGCGGCATCGCGTCCGGACAGCGGAACAGCGCGACGAGGAAGAGGAGGCCCGCCATGGGGGCCGTATCCGTGGAGACCGAACCCGGACGGCGGGACACGTCCCGGCGTCCCGCCCGGGCGACCGGGTGGCGGCGGGGTGCGCCCTGGGCGGTCGTCGGCCTGTGGCTGGTGCTGCTGGCCCTGGCAGGCCCCTACGCGGGCCTGCTCAGCGGCGCGACCGTGAACGACACCGCGGACCACCTTCCCGACAGCGCCGACTCCACCCGCGTGCTGGAACTCCGCAAGGATCTCCCCGGCGGGGAGACCACCGACGTCGTCCTGGTCTACCAGCGCGACGGCGGACTGACCGAGGCCGACCGGGAGGCCGCCCGGCAGCACGTCGCCGGCATCACCGCCGACTGGGAGCCGGCCGGGGAGGTGCCCTCGCGCGGCATCCCCTCCGCGGACGGCGGGACCGAGATGTATCCGCTGTCCCTCGGCGGCCTCACCGGCGAGGAGGACCACGACGCGGTCGCCGCCATCCGTGCCACCGTGGCCGAGGACCTGCCCGACGGCCTGACCGTGCTGGTCGGCGGACAGGGGGCCATCGGCGTCGACATGTCGGAGGTCTTCAGCGACATCGACGGCTTCCTGATGCTGGCCACCATCGCCGTGGTGACCCTGCTGCTGGTCCTCATCTACCGCAGCCCCACCCTGTGGCTGCTCCCGCTGCTCTGCGTGGGCGCCGCCGCGAGCGTGGCGATGGCGGTGGTCTACGGGCTGGTACAGGTCACCGGCCTCACCGTCACCACCATGAGCTCCTCGATCATGACCATCCTGGTGTTCGGCGCCGGCACCGACTACGCCCTGCTGCTGGTGGCCCGCTACCGCGAGGAGCTGCGCGTCCGCGAGCTGCCGCACGACGCCATGCTCGCCGCCCTGCGGGGAAGCGGCCCGGCGATCCTCGCCTCCTCGGGCACGGTGGCCGCCGGCCTGCTGTGCCTGCTGGCCGCCGACCTCAACAGCATCAGCGGCTTCGGCCTGGTCGCCGCCGTCGGAGTGCTGTGCGCCCTTGTCGCGATGCTCACCCTCATGCCGGCACTCCTGGTGCTGCTGGGCCGCCGGGTCTTCTGGCCGCTCACCCCGGTCCCGGACGCCGGGCAGGGGCCCTCCCGGGCCGGCATCTTCGCCCGGATGGGCAGCTCCGTCAGCCGCCGCCCGGTCACCATCCTCGTCACCGGCGTGCTGATGCTGGCCGCCATGTCCGCCGGGGTGCTCAACCTGCCCGGGCAGCTCTCCGACGAGGACAGCTTCACCACCACCCCCGAGTCCGTCACCGCCATGCAGCAGCTCGCCGAGGCATACCCCGAGCAGAGCAGCCGTCCCATCATCGTGATGGCGCCGGCACAGGACGCCGTCGCCGCCGTGGAACGGGCCCGTGCCACCGAGGGCGTCGCCGGGGCGGAGGCCGGGCGCAGCAGCGGTGGCTGGACCGAGGTGAGCGTGCGCGCCACCGCTGCTCCCGGAACCGACGGCGAGCGGGACACGGTGGACGCGCTGCGCGCCGCGTTCGGCACGCAGGACGCGCCGTCCGCACTGGTGGGCGGGACCGCCGCGGAGCAGCTCGACATGGCCCGGGCCGCCTCCGCCGACCAGAAGCTGGTCATTCCGCTGGTGCTCGGTGCGGTGCTGCTCATCCTCATCGCCCTGCTGCGCAGCATCACCGGATCGGTCATGCTGCTCACCGCCGTCGTCGCCTCCTGGGCGGCCGCGCTCGGCCTGGGCGGCCTGCTGTTCGAGCCCGTCTTCGGATTCCGGGGGATCGACCCCTCGCTGCCGCTGATGACCTTCGTCTTCGGCGTGGCGCTGGGCGTCGACTACGGCATCTTCCTCATGCACCGGATGCGCGAGGAGGTCATGGGCGGTCTGGAAACCCGTCCCGCCGCCCTCGTCGCGCTGCGCAGTACCGGCGGCGTGATCGCCTCCGCGGGCATCGTGCTGGCCGCCACCTTCAGCGTGCTGATGACCATGCCGCTGGTCTTCATGTTCCAGATCGGCTTCGTCGTCGCGGTCGGGGTGCTGCTGGACACCTTCCTGGTGCGGACCTACGTCGTCACCTCGGCGAGCTGGCTGCTGGGCCGCCGGGTGTGGTGGCCGGGCGCGCTGTACCGCCGCCGGAGTCCCGCGCCGGATGCCCGATGATGGAACCGTGTCCCGGATAAGGCCGCCGCGCCGCCCGGAACGCCAGGACGTGCTGCTCACCGCCCTTGTCGCGGCGGTGAGCGGCCTGTTCGCGGCGTACGGGTTCGGTGGCGGTTCCCTCGCCCCGCTCGCCTGGCTGCTGCTGGCCGGGTGCGTGCTGCCGCTGCTGTGGCGGCGGCAGCACCCGCTGGCGGTGCTGGTGGTCTCGGTGGGGTTCTCCGTCGTCTACCACGCGCTGGACTTCCCGCACGCCGCCCCCGTCACCGCCTCCATGGTGGCGGTCTACACCCTGGCCGCCGTCGGTCCCCGGTCCCGCACCCTGTGGGTGGGCGGCGTGGTCGTCGCGGCGGTGGCCGTGGTGATGCTGGCGACCGACGCCCACCAGGGGCTGGAGCTGCTGCGGGCCACTGGCTGGGTGGTGGCGGTGCTCGCCACCGGCGAGGCGGTGCGGATGCACCGCCGGTACATCGGCGCGATCAAGGAACGGGCCGAGCGGGCCGAACGGACCCGGGAGGAGGAGGCCGCCCGGCGGGTCGCCGAGGAGCGGCTGCGCATCGCCCGTGACCTGCACGACCTGCTGGCGCACAGCATCACGCTCATCGGCGTGCAGACCTCCGTCGCCTCGCACGTGCTGATCGCCGACCCCGGACGGCTGGACCGGGAGGCCGTCGCCAGGGCGCTGGACGGCATCGCGGACACCTGCCGGGACGCCCGCGCGGAACTGCGCACCACGCTGGAGGTGCTGCGGGCGGACGGGCCGGACACGCCGGACGGGCCGGGCGGCGGCGGCCCGCTGCCGGGGGTGTCCGGCATCCCCGACCTGGTGCGGACGGCGGAGGCCGCCGGTGCCACGGTCGGTCTGGAACTGCGGCCGGCCGGACCGGTGCCGCCGGCGGTGAGCGCGGCGGCCTACCGCATCGTGCAGGAGGCGCTGACGAACGCCGTGCGGCACGCCGGGCCGGTCGTGCGGATCGAGGTGTCCGTCCTCCGGGAGGCCGGGGCGCTGCGGGTGTCGGTCACCGACGAGGGGGCTCCGGCCGGCGCGCGGGCCGGAGCCGACCCCGCCGGAGCGCAGCCCGCCGGGGCGCCGTCCGGGTACGGCATCCCCGGAATGCGGGAGCGCGCCCGCAGCGTCGGCGGGACGCTGGAGGCCGGGCAGCGCCCGGGCGGCGGCTTCGCGGTCACCGCGGTCCTGCCCGTGCTGGAGGAGAACCGGTGACGCGCGCCTCACGCGGCGGCCTGCCCCGAGGCGTGTGCCGGTAATGTCCGTGATGTGAATCACGCCTTCTTCTCTGCGGCCGGGCGGCGGGCCGTGCTCGGCTCAGCGGTCCTGGCGGCCACCGGCCTGACGGGCTGTGCGAACGGCCCGGTCGGCCGCGAAGCGCCTCGCCGGGCGGAACGCCGGGACGACCCGATCGACACCGTGGTCGTCGGGGCCGGGATGGCCGGGCTCTTCGCCGCCCGCGAGCTGGACCGCGCCGGGCACCGGGTGGTGGTACTGGAGGCCCGGGACCGCATCGGCGGCCGGATCAGGACGGACCACCGGTGGCCGGACGTGCCGCTGGACCTGGGCGCCTCGTGGATCCACGGGGTGGACGGCAACCCGGTCGCCGCGCTGGCGCGGGAGACCGGGGCCCGGACCGTGCCGTTCAACGCCGAGTCCACGGCCATTTACGGCCCGGAGGGCGAGCCGCTGACCCGCGAGCAGCTGGCCGTGCGCCGGGAGGACGACGCCATGGCCCGCCGGCGGCTGGAGGAGGCCGCGGAGAAGGCCGGGCCGGACCTGTCGGCCGGTGAGGCGCTGCGCCGCATCCTGGACGGCAGCGATCTGGACGCCGGCCGGGCGCGGCGGGTGCTGGAGTACCGGAGCCGGTACGCGGAGGACGAGTACGGGGCGGACATCGACCGGCTGGCCTGCTGGGGGCTTGTGGCCGGCGAGCGGTTGGGCGGGGACGAGGTGATGTTCCCCCAGGGGTACGGGCAGCTGACCGCCGCGCTGGCCGAGGGGCTCGACGTACGGACCGGGCACCGCGTCACACACATCGCCCACGGGCCGCGAGGAGTCGAGGTCCACACGGCCGGCGACGGGGTGTTCTCCGCCGGCCGGGTCCTGGTGACCCTGCCGCTGGGTGTGCTCAAGAGCGGTGACGTGACCTTCTCCCCGGAGCTGCCGGCGGCCAAGCGGCAGGCGATCGGCCGCCTCGGCATGGGCGTCTACGACAAGCTCTTCCTTCGTTTCCCCTCGGTCTTCTGGGACGACGTGGAGGTGGTCGTGCAGGAGGGCACCGAGCACGGGGCCTTCTCCGCCTGGTACAACCTGCGTCCGGTCACCGGGGTGCCGCTGCTGGTGGCCCTCAACGGCGGCCCGGTGGCCCGGAGACTGGAAGGCATGGACGACACCGGCCAGGTGCGCGAGGCGCTGGGGAACCTGCGGCGCGTCTACGGCGACGACGTGCCCGGACCGGTCGCCCACCGGATCACCCGGTGGGGTACCGACCCGTTCGCCCGCGGCTCCTACTCCTTCCCGCCGGTCGGCTCCCGGCCCGGGGACTACCGGGCCCTGGCCGCTCCGGTGGCCGGCCGCGTCCACTTCGCCGGGGAGGCCACCGAGCCGGACTACCACACCACCGTTCACGGGGCCCTGCTGTCCGGGCGCCGGGAGGCCCGCCGCATCCTGAGCGGATGACGACGGGCCCGTGTCGCGGCGGGAGATCAGGAGGCCGGGATGACCTCGTGCAGATGGGTGCCGGTGGAGGGGGCGAACTGGGCATCGCCGCTGTAGGTGGCCGTGACGGTGTACACGCCGGTGCCCAGCCGGTCGGTGACGGTGGCGACGCCGTTGACCAGCGCCGCGGTGAGGGTGTCGTTGCCGATGACGAACGTGACGGTCCCGGTCGGTGTGCCCGTACCGGGCGGGTTCGGCGTCACGGTGGCCGTGAAGGTGGCGATCAGGCCCGCCCGTGACGGGTTGGGGGAGGAGGTGACGGTGGTCGTGGTCGGGGTGCGGTCCACCTGGTGGGTGTCGGCTCCGGTGGAGGTGGCGAAGCCGGCGTCGCCGCTGTAGACGGCTGAGATGACGTGCGGCCCGATGCCGAGTGTGCTGGTGCTCGCGGTGGCGACGCCGCCGACCAGGGGGACGGTGAAGGTGCCGCCGGCTCCTCCGTCGACGAGGAAGGTCACGGTGCCCGTCGGGGTGCCCGCCCCCGGGGGGACGGGGGCGACGGTGGCGGTGAAGGTGACGTTCTGCCCGAACAGGGAGGGATCCGGGGAGGTCGTGACGGTGGTGGTGGTCGGCGCACGGTCGACTGTGTGGACGGTACTGCCCGCAGAGGTGGCGAAGTCGGTGGTGCCGTTGTAGGTGGCGGTCACCGGGCTGCTCCCCACACCAAGGGCGGCCGTGGCGACCGTGGCGGTGCCGTCGGAGTCCAGCGAAGCGGTCAGTGTCGGCCCGCCGTCGATGACGAAGGTGACCGTCCCGGTGGGCGTGCCCGCCCCGGGCGGCACCGGGGTCACGGTCGCCGAGAAGGTCACCAGCTGCCCGAGTGTCGAGGGGTGGGGAGTGGAATTGACGGCGGTTTCGGTTGCCGCCTGGTTGACGGTGTGGGTGGTGGTGCCGTTGGAGGGGTTGTAGTTGGGGTCTTCGGCGTTGTAGGTGGCGGTGATGGTGCGGGTTCCGGTGGGGAGGGTGGTGAGGGTCGTGGTGGCCGTCCCGTTGACCTCGACCGGGACGGTGATGAGAGGACCGCCGTTGACGGTGAAGGTGAGGGTCCCGGTCGGAACGCCGGTGCCCGGCGCGACGGGGGCGACGGTGGCGGTGAGGACCACCGGCTGGCCGAAGGCGGAAGGGTCGGGACCGGTGATGACGGTGGTGGTGGTGTCGGCGGCGAGGACGGTGTGGTTGTGGGT
>NZ_BAAAMJ010000044.1:0-34460 GCF_039529215.1 Streptomyces sodiiphilus
GGCTCGGTGAACGTGCCGCCCCCGGTGCCGCCGCTGACCGTGAACGTCACCGTGCCCGTCGGGACACCGGCACCGGGAGCCACCGGCTGAACGGACGCGGTGACCTCCACCGGCTGACCGAACACGGACGGGTCGGGCGAGGACACCACGGTGGTGGTCGTCGAGGCACGAGCGACCACCTGGTTGTCGGAGCCGGTGACCGGCAGGAAGTTGTCGTCCCCGCTGTAGACCGCGACGACCGCCTGGCTGCCGGCCGGCAGATCGGTGGTGGTGTACGTCGCGATTCCGGCGGCGTTCAGGGGAACGGTCACCCCCGGCGCGCCGCCGACGGTGAAGGTGACCGTGCCGGTGGGCACGCCCGCTCCCGGGGCGACGGGCGACACCACCGCGGTGAAGGTGACCTGCTGTCCGAAGACCGACGGGTCGGGGGCGGAGAACAGCGCGATGGCCGTTGCCGCCTGGTCGACGGTGTGGGTGGTGGTGCCGCTGGATCCGGTGAAGTTCGCGTCACCGTCGTAGACCGCGCTGACGGTCGACGTCCCGGCCGGGAGGGCGGTGGTGCTGACGGTCGCCGTACCGTCCGGGTTCACCGGTGCCGTCAGGGTTCCCGCGCTGCCGAGATCGAACGTGACGGTTCCGGTGGGAGCACCGGCTCCTGGCGGCTCGGGGGTGACGGTGGCGGTGAAGGTGACCTGCTGCCCGGACACCGACGGATCCGGCGAGGACGAGACCGTCGTGGTGGTCCCGGCGGGCAGCACGGTGTGGGTGTCGCTGCCGGTCGACGGGTTGAAACGGGGATCCTCCAGGCCGCTGTAGGTGGCGACGACGGTGTGACTCCCGGCCGGCAGCGTGCTTGTGGTGGCGGTCGCGACGCCGTTCACCAGGGTGCCGGTGAGCGCCGTGCCGCCGTCGATCAGGAAGGTCACCGTCCCCTCGGGGGTGCCGGCTCCGGGCGGCTGGGGGGTGACGGTGGCGGTGAAGGTGACCTGCTGCCCGGACACCGATGGATCCGGCGAGCTCTCCACGGTGAGGGCGGTGTCGGCGGCCAGCACCTCGTGGGTGGCCGTCCCGGTGGAGGGGTCGTGGTTGCTGTCGCCGTTGTAGGTGGCCGAGACGACGTGCGCGGCGATGCCGAGGGTGTCCAGGGTGAGCGTCGCGGTGCCGGCGGCGTCCAGGGACACCTCGAAGGTGCCGCCGCCGGTGTCGCTGATGGTGAAGGTGACCGTACCGGTGGGGACGGTGCCGAAGGCGGCGGTGACCGTGGCGGTGAAGGTCACCGGCTGACCGAACACCGAGGGATCGGGCGAGGAGGTGACCGTCGTGAGGGTCGAGACCGTGTTCACCGTGTGGGTGTCCGAGCCGGTCGAACCCGCGAAGAGAGTGTCGCCGCTGTAGACGGCGGTGATGTGGTGGGGACCGGCACCGAGGGTGCTGACCGTCACCGTGGCCGTTCCGCTCGCGTCCAGCGGGGCCGTGAAGGTGCCGCCTCCCTCGCCGTCCACCGTGAAGGTCACCGTGCCCGAGGGAGTCCCCGTCGCCGGGGGGACCGGTTCCACGACGGCGGTCAGCGTCACCGGCTGCCCGAACACCGAGGGGTCGGGCGAGGACGACACGGTCGTGGTCGTGGGAAGCCTGGAGGGCGACACTGTATGGGTGCCCTCGGCGGCGGACGGGTTGAACTTCTCGTCGCCCCGGTACACCGCCACCACGGGATGGGTGCCGGGGAAGAGCTTGTCCACCTCGATGGTGGCCACTCCGTTCCCGTCCAGCCGGGCCTC
The DNA here is from genome assembly GCF_039529215.1 of Streptomyces sodiiphilus. Lineage (NCBI taxonomy): Bacteria > Bacillati > Actinomycetota > Actinomycetes > Kitasatosporales > Streptomycetaceae > Streptomyces > Streptomyces sodiiphilus. The sequence goes on from NZ_BAAAMJ010000044.1 coordinate 1,779, forward strand.
GATCGACCCCAGTGCGTCGATGACGAAGGTGACCTTGCCCGTGGGAGTCCCGGCGCCGGGTGGCACGGCGGTCACGGTGGCGGTGAAGGTGACGGGCTGCCCGAAGACCGACGGGTCCGGCGAGGAGGTGACCGTGGTCCGGGTGGACGCCTTCAGCACGGAGTGCAGGTAGGAGGCGCTGGTGGAGCGCTCGAACCGGTCCGAGCCGCTGTAGGAGGCCCTGACCGAGTGCAGGCCGGGCTTGAGCGTGTCCAGCGTGAGCCTCGCCCGGCCGCCCGACAGCGGAACCGTGAACACCCCGCCGCCGGGCCCCTCGACGACGAAGGTGACGGTACCCGTCGGGGTGCCCACCGGGATGAAGGGAACGACCGTCGCGGTGAAGGTGACGGGCTGGCCCCAGACCGTGGGCGTCGGAGAAGAGGTCACGAAGGTGAGGGTGCGGACGCGCGCCATGCTGGCTCCCCGGAGACGGCGACGACGGAGGTGGCCGCCCCTCGCTTCAGCGCCGGAAGCCGGAAGGCCGGAGAGCGATGTGGCGGTCCATTACCACCCATGGACGCATCCTCCGGAGAGCCATTCCAGAGAAAACGTGTCAATTACCACGAACGGGGCAGCGCCCCTGAAAGGGGAGTGCCCGCTGAGCGATGCCGCTCCCCGCCGAAGGCCACCTCCGCCGTCTTACGCGACCTCTCAGGGAGCGCGCGTTCTCAGGTCGCGCGCCGTGCGGCCTACTGTGGGGCCATGAATCCTGGACAGCCCGGCGGCCGGGACGTGCGGGTCCTGCTGGCCGACGACCAGACGCTGGTCCGCTCCGCGTTCGCGATGCTCGTGGAGTCCGCCCCGGGCATGACGGTGGTGGGCGAGGCCGCGACCGGCCGGCAGGCCGTGGAACTGGCCCGCACCGCCCGCGCGGACCTCGTGGTGATGGACATCCGGATGCCGGACCTGGACGGCATCGAAGCCACCCGGCTGATCGCCGCGGACGAGGACCTGGCCGGGGTGAAGGTGCTGGCGCTCACCACCTACGACACCGACGAGCACGTCATGGCGGCACTGCGGGCGGGCGCCTCGGGGTTCCTGGTGAAGGACACCCGGCCCGCCGATCTGCTGGAGGCCATCCGGACCGTCGCCGCCGGCGAGGCACTGCTGTCGCCGGGGCCCACCGCGCGGCTCATCGCCCGGGTGCTGCGCACCCCCGACCCGTGCGTGTCCGGCTCCGTGCCCGGCGCCCTGGAGAGTCTGTCGGACCGGGAGCGCCAGGTGCTGGTCCTGGTGGCCCGGGGGCAGAACAACACCGAGATCGCCGACACCCTCGGCCTCTCCCCGCTGACCGCCAAGACACACGTCAGCCGCATCATGGGCAAGCTCGCCGCCCGCGACCGTGCCCAACTGGTCATCATCGCCTACGAGTCCGGCCTGGTGAGCCCCAAGTCCGCGTGACCTCCCCGCCTGGGGCCGGCCCGCCACGCCGCACCCGGTCCACCGGAGGTGCAACCGATCCGGGGGCACCGGCGGTAGGAAGCACAGGACGGCGTGATCACCCCCGCACTGCCTGTTCCCGCGTATGGGTGCGGTTCCGGCGGGGCACCCACTCACGGCCGTCCGGCACCCCCCCGGCGCCGCGTGGACGCGGCGCGGCCGAGCACGAGGAGCCAGTTGATGCCGAAGACCGCAGCACCCGACAGGGCCGGGACCGCCGGCGGCGGGCCTCCTCTCCGGTGGCGGCTGGTGCCCTGGGCGGTGCTCGGGCTGTGGATCGCCGTCGTGGGGCTGGTGGCGCCGTTCGGCGCCCAGCTCTCCGACGTGCAGAGCGACGACCAGGTGGAGTACCTGCCGGAGGAGGCCGAGTCCACCCGGGTGGCACGCATCCAGCAGCAGTTGCCCGGTGGCGACACCACCGATCTGATCATCGTCTACCAGCGGCCCGGCGGTCTCACCGGCGAGGACCGGCGGGCCGCGGGGCAGCGGGTCGCCGCGATCGCCGAGGCGTACGACACCTCCGGCGAGGCGCCCGCCGAGGGCATCCCCTCCGAGGACGGCACCACGGAGCTGTACCAGCTCTCGCTGGCCGGGCTCACCGGCGAGGACGCCGAGGAGAACGCGGTGCGGGATGTCCGCGACCGGGTCCGGGAAGGGCTTCCGGAAGGGCTGACCGCGCAGGTCGGCGGTCCGGGGGCGTTCGGCGCGGACGCGTCCGAGGTCTTCGGCACCATCGACACCCGGCTGCTGATCGCGACCGTCTGTGTCGTGGCGGTGCTGCTCATCCTCACCTATCGCAGCCCGCTGCTGTGGCTGCTGCCGCTGATCAGCGTCGGCATCGCCGCCATGACCGCGATGGCCGCCGTCTACGGGCTGGTCCGGGCGTTCGACCTGACCGTGAGCACGCAGAACTCCTCCATCATGACGGTGCTGATCTTCGGCGCGGGCACCGACTACGCCCTGCTGCTGGTGGCCCGCTACCGCGAGGAGCTGCGGGTCCGCGCGCTGCCGCACGAGGCCATGCTCGCCGCCCTGCGCGGGGCCGGCCCCGCGCTGCTGGCCTCCTCCGGCACGGTGGCCGCCGGCCTGCTGTGCCTGCTGGCCGCAGACCTCAATGCCAGCAGCGGCCTCGGCCCGGTGGGGGCTGTCGGCATCCTGTGCGCGCTGGCCGCGATGACAACCCTGCTGCCGGCGCTGCTGGTCCTCCTGGGCCGCTGGATCTTCTGGCCGCGCATCCCCCGGCTCGGCAGCGAGGGCGGCCAGGACAGCGGGATCTTCGCCCGGCTCGGCGGCTCGGTCAGCCGCCGCCCGGTCGCCGTGCTCACCGGCGGCGTGCTGGTGATGGGCGCCCTCGCCCTGGGGACGCTCAACCTGCCCGGACCGCTGAAGGACGCCGACTTCTTCACCGACCCGCCCGAGTCCGTCCAGGCGGCCGAGACCGTCCAGGACGCGTTCCCCGGCCGCAGCGCCCAGCCCGTCACCGTGCTGAGCGCCACCGACCGCACCGGGCAGGTGCTGGAGCGGATCGGCGCCACCGAGGGCGTCGAGGAGGCCCGTCCCGGCCGTGGCGACAAGCAGTGGACCGAGATCAGCGTGTTCGCCGACAGCCCCCCGGAGTCCGCCGAGGAGCGTGAGACGATCCGGGTGCTGCGCGAGGAACTGTCGGAGTTCGGGGACCAGGCGCTGGTCGGCGGACCCAGCGCGCAGGCCGTCGACCTGGACGCCACCAACGCGGCGGACCGGGTGGTGGTCATCCCGCTGGTGCTGATCGCCGTGTGGGTGATCCTGGTCGCCCTGCTGCGCGGCCTGGTGGCACCCACCGTGCTGCTGGCCGGGGTGGTGGCCTCCTGGGGCGCGGCGCTGGGCCTGGGCGGCCTGTTCTTCGGCCCGGTCTTCGGCTTCGACGGCATGGACGGCTGGATCCCGCTGCTGACCTTTGTCTTCGGTGTGGCGCTCGGGGTCGACTACGGCATCTTCCTGATGACGCGGATGCGGGAGGAGGCGCTGGCCGGGGCGAGCACCCGGGAGGCGGCGCTGGTCGCGCTGCGCCGGACCGGCGGGGTCATCGCCTCCGCGGGCATCGTGCTGGCGGCGACCTTCTCCGTCCTGATGAGCCTGCCGCTGGTGGTCATGGTCGAGCTGGGCTTCGTGGTGGCCGTCGGGGTGCTGCTGGACACCTTCCTGGTGCGCACCTACCTGGTCACCTCGGCGGCCTGGCTGCTGCGGGACCGGATGTGGTGGCCGGGACGGCTCTCCCGCCGGGGCACGGACGCCTGACCTCCCGGCTCCCGCGGCATGGGCGACAATGGCCGGCATGAGCTTGTTCCGGGACGACGGCGTGGTGCTGCGCACCCAGAAGCTGGGTGAGGCGGACCGGATCATCACGCTGCTGACCCGCGGGCACGGCCGGGTGCGGGCGGTGGCGCGCGGGGTGCGGCGGACGAAGTCCAGGTTCGGTGCCCGGCTGGAGCCGTTCTCGCATGTGGACGTGCAGTTCTTCGCCCGGGGCAGCGAACTGGTGGGCCGCGGTCTGCCGCTGTGCACGCAGACCGAGACCATCGCCCCCTACGGCGGTGGCATCGTCACCGACTACGCCCGTTACACCGCGGGCACCGCGATGCTGGAGACGGCCGAGCGGTTCACCGATCACGAGGGGGAGCCGAACGTCCAGCAGTACCTGCTGCTGATCGGCGGCCTGCGGGCGCTGGCCGCCGGGGAGCACGCGCCGGGGCTGGTGCTGGACGCCTTCCTGCTCCGCTCGCTGGCCATGGGCGGTTACGCGCCGAGCTTCGAGGCGTGTGCCCGGTGCGGAATGCCGGGGCCGAACCGTTTCTTCTCGGTCGCGGCCGGCGGTGTGGTGTGCGGGGACTGCCGGGTGCCGGGCAGTGTCGTGCCCTCCCCGGAGGCGCTGCGGCTGCTGGGTGCGCTGCTGACCGGCGACTGGAGGACGGCGGATGCCGCCGAGCCCCGTCATGTGCGGGAGGGCAGCGGCCTGGTGTCGGCCTATCTGCACTGGCATCTGGAGCGCGGGCTGCGGTCCCTGCGGTACGTCGAGAAGGGCTGACCGGCTACTCTCTCAGCAGTCCGTTCGAACTGTTGGAGATCCCCTATGGCCCGCCGCGGAATGCTCTCCCGGCAGCGTCGCGAGTACCGCGCACCCGACCCGCACCCCTCCGGCGCCCGGCCTCCCCGGCTCCCGGCGGAACTGATCCCCGGCCACGTGGCCATCGTCATGGACGGCAACGGCCGGTGGGCCAAGGAGCGCGGCCTGCCCCGGACCGAGGGACACAAGGTCGGCGAGGGCGTCGTCCTGGACGTGGTGAAGGGCTGTCTGGAGCTCGGCGTCAGGAACCTGTCGCTGTACGCCTTCTCCACCGAGAACTGGAAGCGCTCGCCGGAGGAGGTGCGCTTCCTGATGGGGTTCAACCGGGACGTCATCGACCGGCGCACCGACGAGCTGGACGCGATGGGCGTGCGCATCCGGTGGGCCGGCCGCGAGCCCAAGCTGTGGAAGTCGGTGGTGCACAAGCTCCAGGAGGCCGAGGAGCGCACCCGCGACAACGACGCCATGACGCTGTACATGTGCGTGAACTACGGCGGCCGGGCGGAGATCGCGGACGCCGCGGCCCGTCTGGCGGCCGATGTCCGGGACGGGCGGATCGAGCCGTCCAAGGTCACCGAGAAGACCTTGGCGCGCTACCTGTACCACCCGGACATGCCGGACGTGGACCTCTTCCTGCGCCCCTCGGGCGAGCAGCGCACCTCCAACTACCTGCTGTGGCAGAGCGCGTACGCCGAGATGGTGTTCCAGGACGTGCTGTGGCCGGACTTCGACCGCCGTAACCTGTGGAACGCCTGCGTGGAGTACGCCTCGCGCGACCGGCGTTTCGGCGGTGCCCTTCCGAACGAGGTGCGGCCCCCGGCCTGACCGGCGCGGCCCCCTGACCCGTTCGGTCCGGGGGTCAGCCGGGCCGGCGGGCGGCGCAGTCGCCGCAGGTTCCGAAGATCTCCACGGTGTGACCCACGTCCACGAAACCGTGCTCCTCGGCGACGGCGTCCGCCCAGCGCTCCACCGCCGGGCCCTCGACCTCCACGGCCTTGCCGCACTGGCGGCAGACCAGATGGTGGTGGTGGTCGTCCGTGCTGCACCGGCGGTAGACGGCCTCGCCGTCATGGGTGCGCAGGACATCGACCTCGCCGGCCTCGGCCAGGGACTGGAGCGTGCGGTAGACGGTGGTGAGACCGACCGAGTCGCCGCGGTGCTTGAGCATGTCGTGGAGCTCCTGGGCGCTGCGGAACTCGTCCACCTCGGCCAGCGCCGCGGCCACGGCGGCGCGCTGACGCGTCGACCGTCCGCGGACCGGCGGTCCTGCCGTCCCCACCATGTCCTCCTCCGTGCACCCTGGGCATCACAAGCGTGCTGCCATTGTGCCAGGTGTCAGGCGGCGGCCACCGGCGCGGGCGGCGCGGCGGGCTCCCCGGCGGCCGCGCGGCGGACGCGGTGCCTGGCCAGCGGCCTGGCCAGCACGGACAGCAGAGCGAAGACACCCATGGCGATCAGCACGATGGTGGCACCGGGCGGCACGTCGGCGTAGTACGAGGTGACGGTGCCCGACACGGAGACCAGCACGCCGATGACCAGGGCGAAGGCCAGGGTGGCGGCGAAGCCGCGGGTGGCCTGCTGGGCCGCCACCACGGGGATCACCATCAGGGCGCTGACCAGCAGCAGGCCGACGACCCGCATGGCGACGGTGACGGTGGCGGCCGCGGTGATCGCCAGCAGCAGGTTCAGCAGCCGCACCGGCAGGCCGGTGACCCGGGCGAACTCCTCGTCCTGGCAGACGGCGAAGAGCTGGCGCCGCAGGCCCAGAGCGGTGGCCAGCACGAAGACCGACAGGATCACGATGGCGGTGATGTCGGCGGGCGAGACGGTGGTGACCGAGCCCCACAGGTACGTGGTGAGGTTGGCCGTGGAGCCGCCCGGCGCCAGGTTGATGATCATCACGCCGCCGGCCATGCCGCCGTAGAAGAGCATCGCCAGGGCGATGTCCCCCCGCGCCCGGCCGGAGGCACGGAACAGTTCCATGGCGACGGCACCGGCGGCGGAGACCACCACGGCCGTCCACACCGGGCTGGTGCTGAACAGGAAGCCCAGAGCCACCCCGGTGAGGGCCACGTGCCCGATGCCGTCGCCCATCAGCGCCTGGCGGCGCTGGACCAGGTAGATCCCGACGGCCGGGGCGGCCAGGCCGATGAGCAGCGCGGCCAGCAGGGCGCGCTGCATGAACGGGTAGTCGAGCAGTTCGAGCATGGTTACAGGATCCCGGTCTGGAGCTGCGGCTCCTCGGACGGCTCGGGAGCGTCCTCGGGGTGGCAGGCGTGGGTGTCGGGGAGCAGTTCGGGGCTGGTCACGGTGCGCTCGACCCGCCCCTGGGACAGCACCACCGCGCGGTTGATCAACGGCCGCAGCGGCCCCAGTTCGTGCAGCACCAGCAGCACGGTCACGCCGCGGGCGATCTGCGCCGACAGGGTCCGGGCCAGCACCCGCTGGCTGTCCAGGTCGACCCCGGCCAGCGGCTCGTCCATGATCAGCAGATCGGGTTCGCCGGCCAGGGCCCGTGCGATGAGGGCCCGCTGGTGCTGGCCGCCGGAGAGGGATTCCACGGGATCCCGCGCCCGGTCGGCCAGCCGCACCAGGTCCAGTGCGCGGTCCACCGCCTGCCGGTCCGCCCGGCCCAGGGGCCGCAGGCCGCGGTGCGCCAGCCGTCCGGCGTTGACGACCTCACGGACCGTGGCGGGCACGCCCGAGGCCGCGGTGGACCGCTGCGGGACGTAGCCGACCCGCCGCCAGTTCCGGAACCTGCTCACCGGTGTCCCGAAGAGCGCGAGCTCACCCGCGGCCACCGGGACCTGCCCCACGGTCGCCCGCACCACGGTGGACTTGCCCGAGCCGTTGGCACCGAGCAGCGCCACGACCTCGCCGGACCCGACGGTCAGGTCGATGCCGTGCAGCACCGGCCGGTCGCCGAGTTCGGCGGTCACGCCGCGAAGGCTTATCGCAGGCTCCATGGGGCTCTCCGTCATCCGGTGGCGCCGAGCGCCTTCTGCAGGGCTTCGAGATTGGCACGCATGACCTCGAAGTAGTCAGCGCCCCGGGTCTCGTCGGTGATTCCCTCCAGCGGGTCCAGGATGTCCGTCTCCAGTCCCAGGTCCTCGGCGAGAGTGCGCGCCGTCGCGTCGCTGGCGAGGGTCTCGAAGAACACAGTACTCACGTTGCGCGCCTCGGCGGTCCGGTGCAACTCCCGCATCCGGGCGGCGCTGGGCTCGGACTCGGGGTCCAGACCGGATATGGCCTCCTCGCGCAGCCCGTAGCGGTCGGCGAGGTAGCCGAAGGCGGCGTGGGTGGTGATGAAGGTGTCGGTCGTGGTGTCGGACAGCCCTTCGCCGAACTCCTCGTCCAGGGCGTTCAGCTCGCCGACGAGGGTCTCGGTGTTGGCGCGGTAGTCGGCGGCGTTGTCCGGGTCGGCCTCGGCCAGCGTCTCGCCGACCCCCTCGGCGAACTGTGCGTAGCGGGTCGGGTCCAGCCAGAAGTGCGGGTCCTCGGCGCCGTGGCCGTGGCCGTCGTCCTCGCCGTGGCCGTGCTCGTCGTCGTCGTGGTCGTCGTCGTGGTCGTCCTCGCCGTGGCCGTGGCCGTCGTCCTCGTCGTGGTCGTCCTCGTCCGCGTGCTCGTCGTCGTGGTCGTCCCAGGTTTCCAGGGTGACGTACTGCGTCGCCTCGGCGAGGTGGCCCACGCCGGACTGCGCCACGGCGGCGTCCACGGCGGGCTGGAGCCCTTCGAGGTGGACAATGACGTCGGCCTCGGTCAGCCTCGCGGTCTGCCGGGGGCTGAGTTCCAGGTCGTGCGGTTCCACCCCGGGAGGGGTGAGGGTGCTGACCGTCACGTGCTCGCCGCCGATCCGCTCGGCCACGAACGCCATCGGGTAAAAGGAGGCGACCACGTCGAGGGTGCCCTCCTCGGCGGCGGACGGGGCACCGCCTTCGGAGTCGCCGCAGGCGGACAGCGTCAGCATGGCCAGGGCGGCGGTGCCGGCAAGGAGGGAGGGGGCTGTTCGGGTGGAGCGTCGTACGGTCATGACAGCCATTTTCAGATAAGATGGAAACCGTTGTCAATTGCATCTACCGGTTTGTGACCCACGCCTCCGGCGGGTACCCGGCCGGGCATGTCGGAAAGCGGCCAACCGATTTGGTGCGGGGCCCACGGGCGCCGGTAGCCTGGGGCAATTCCATCGTCGTCCTGAAGAGAGCACCGTGGCCGCCGACAAGATCGACACCATCGTCAGCCTCAGCAAGCGCCGTGGCTTCGTCTACCCCTGCAGTGAGATCTACGGTGGCCAGCGCGCCGCCTGGGACTACGGGCCGCTGGGTGTGGAGCTGAAGGAGAACATCAAGCGCCAGTGGTGGCGAGCCATGGTCACCTCGCGTGAGGACGTGGTCGGCATCGACTCCTCGGTGATCCTGGCCTCCGAGGTGTGGGAGGCGTCCGGTCACGTCGCCACCTTCACCGACCCGCTCACCGAGTGCACCTCCTGTCACAAGCGGTACCGGGCGGATCACCTGGAGGAGGCGTACGAGGCCAAGCACGGCCGCCTGCCGGCCGCCGGCCTGGCCGACGTCAACTGCCCGCACTGCGGCAACAAGGGCGGCTTCACCGAGCCGAAGCAGTTCTCCGGGCTGCTGGCCACCCACCTCGGCCCCACCCAGGACTCCGGCTCGGTCGCCTACCTCCGCCCCGAGACCGCCCAGGGCATCTTCACCAACTTCGCCTCCGTCCAGCAGACCTCGCGCAAGAAGCCGCCGTTCGGCATCGCCCAGATGGGCAAGTCGTTCCGCAACGAGATCACTCCGGGCAACTTCATCTTCCGGACCCGCGAGTTCGAGCAGATGGAGATGGAGTTCTTCGTCAAGCCCGGCGAGGACGAGCGCTGGCACGAGTACTGGATGGAGCAGCGCTGGAACTGGTACCGCGACCTCGGCATGTCCGAGGAGAACATGCGCTGGTACGAGCACCCCAAGGAGAAGCTGTCGCACTACTCCAAGCGCACCGCCGACATCGAGTACCGCTTCAACTTCGGCGGCTCGGAGTACGGCGAGCTGGAGGGCGTCGCCAACCGCACCGACTACGACCTCTCCTCGCACTCCAAGGCGTCGGGCCAGGACCTGAGCTACTTCGACCAGGAGGCAGGAGAGCGCTGGACGCCGTACGTCATCGAGCCGGCGGCGGGCGTCGGCCGCGCCATGCTGGCGTTCATGCTGGACGCCTACCGTGAGGACGAGGCGCCCAACGCCAAGGGCAAGATGGAGAAGCGGGTCGTCATGCGCCTGGACGCGCGGCTGGCGCCGGTCAAGGTGGCGGTGCTCCCGCTGTCCCGCAACCCCCAGCTGTCCCCGAAGGCCAAGGGCCTGGCGGACACCCTGCGGAAGTACTGGAACATCGAGTTCGACGACGCGGGCGCCATCGGCCGCCGCTACCGCCGGCAGGACGAGATCGGCACCCCGTTCTGCGTCACCGTCGACTTCGACACCCTCGACGACAACGCCGTGACCGTGCGCGAGCGCGACACCATGAAGCAGGAGCGGGTGTCGCTGGACCAGATCGAGTCGTATCTGGCCAGCCGTCTGCTCGGCTGCTGATCCGCCGGGGCCTTTTCCGCGCCCGGTGTCCGCATTCCTCAACTGGTCTGCGGACACCGGGCGTTGTGCTGTACTTGGGGGTCTTCGAAAGACACCGAACAGCAGAGAACAGCAAAGGGGAGACGGATGCTGACTACGAGCACCGTCAGCGGCTCGACCGAGTCCGGAAGCACCCACCGGGTGCGCATCGGGCGCGGGTTCGGGGACGTGCGTTACATCGAATGCGACACCTGCGGTCACCGGCAGATGGCCCAGTTCGCCGCGCGCAGCAAGGCCGACGAGCACCTCGCCTCGCACGGAGTGACACAGGGGCAAGGGGTCGCGGGGGAGGAGACGGGAACGGTCCAGGAGCTGAGCCCGGCGCCGTGGGTCCTGGGCCTGCTGGCGATGATGGTCGTGCTGGCCATGGCCGTGGCCGGTACGGGCCAGGGAGGCTGAGCGCGCCCGCCGGGCGGAGCCCGTCGGGCAGTGCGGGACAATGGGGGCTGGGCCGCCCGCCCGGTCCCCCTCGCCCGTGTACCGCCCGTGAGCCCTTGAGGACTTCCGTTTCGATGACGACCGCCGCCACCCTGCCCGCGCACCTGCGGCTGGGCCCTCACACCGTCCGGCCGCCCGTGGTCCTCGCTCCCATGGCGGGCATCACCAACGCCCCGTTCCGGACGCTGTGCCGGGAGTTCTCCGGCGGCAAGGGGCTGTTCGTCAGCGAGATGATCACCACCCGGGCGCTGGTGGAGCGCAATGCCAAGACAATGCAGCTCATCCGCTTCGACGCGGCCGAGCGGCCCCGCTCCATCCAGCTCTACGGCGTCGATCCGGTGACGGTCGGGGCGGCGGCACGGATGATCGCCGAGGAGGACCTGGCCGACCACATCGACCTCAACTTCGGCTGCCCGGTGCCGAAGGTGACCCGCCGGGGCGGCGGCTCGGCGCTGCCCTACAAGCGGAACCTGCTGCGGGCCATCCTGCGCGAGGCGGTCTCCGGCGCCGGCCCACTGCCGGTGACGATGAAGATGCGCAAGGGCATCGACGACGAGCACCTCACCTACCTCGACGCCGGGCGGATCGCCGTGGAGGAGGGCGTGAGCGCCATCGCCCTGCACGGCCGCACCGCGGCCCAGCACTACGGCGGTACCGCCGACTGGGACGCCATCGCCAGGCTGAAGGAGACCGTGGGGGAGATCCCGGTGCTGGGCAACGGGGACATCTGGTCGGCGGACGACGCGCTGCGCATGGTCCGGAAGACGGGCTGCGACGGTGTCGTGGTCGGGCGGGGCTGCCTGGGGCGGCCGTGGCTCTTCGCCGACCTGGTGGCGGCCTTCGAAGGGCGGGGGAGCGAGGCGTACGCGCGCCCGGGCCTGCGCGAGGTCGCGGACGTCATGCTGCGGCACGCCCGGCTGCTGGGGGAGTGGCTGGGAGACGAGGGACGCGGGGTGATCGACTTCCGCAAGCACGTCGCCTGGTACACCAAGGGCTTCTCGGTGGGCTCGGAGATGCGGAAGAAGCTGGCGGTCGCCTCGTCCCTGGACGAGCTGGCCGCTCATCTGAGCGAGCTGGATCTGGACCAGCCCTGGCCCGCCGCCGGTGCGGACGGCCCGCGCGGCCGGACCTCGGGGCGCAACCGCGTGGTGCTGCCCGACGGCTGGCTGGCCGACCCCTACGACCGGGCGGCCGTGGCGGCCGACGCGGAGCTGGACACCTCGGGCGGCTGATCCGCACCCGCCGCCGTTGAGCGCCCCCGGCCCCGCCGGGGGCGCTCCCGCGCTCCTGCGGGCCGGGGTCGGCCGTCCCATAATGGGGGAGATGCACCTTTCGAGCGCGTGATTCCTGCCACGTATGATCCTGATAACGCTCAGATGAGCGGTTGGCGGGTACTCTCCCCGATGTCAGGGCAGCCCTCCCCCACCTCCGGGGGACCCCAAGGAGGCGTCGAGTGCCGTGCCGGAAACTCAATCCGTAACACTGATGGACCGGGAACCCTCAGCCCCGGTGAAGTTCGTCTACGACTTCACCGAGGGCCACAAGGACCTGAAAGACCTGCTGGGTGGCAAGGGCGCCAACCTGGCCGAGATGACCCGACTCGGTCTGCCCGTTCCGCCGGGCTTCACGATCACCACCGAGGCGTGCCGCGCCTACCTGGAGACCGGCGACGAGCCGGCCGCCCTGCGTGACGAGGTGAGTGCACACCTCGACGCGCTGGAGCGCAGGATGGGCAAGCGGCTGGGCCGGGGCGCGGACCCGCTGCTGGTGTCGGTGCGGTCCGGGGCGAAGTTCTCCATGCCCGGGATGATGGACACCGTGCTGAACATCGGCCTGTCCGACGAGTCGGTCGAGGCGCTGGCCGTACAGGCCGGGGACGAGCGCTTCGCGTGGGACTCCTACCGGCGGCTCATCCAGATGTTCGGCGAGACCGTGCTGGGCATCGACGGCGAGCTGTTCGAGGAGCGGCTGGAGGCCGCCAAGCACGCCGTCGGCGCGGTCAGCGACGTGGACCTGCCGGCCGACGGGCTGCGCGGCCTGGTCGCGGAGTACAAGGACCTGGTCCTGGCGAACACCGGGCGGCCCTTCCCGCAGGAGCCGCGCGAGCAGCTCGACCTGGCGATCCGGGCGGTCTTCGACTCCTGGAACGGCGAGCGGGCCCGCCTGTACCGCCGCCAGGAGCGCATACCCCAGGACCTGGGCACCGCGGTCAACGTCTGCTCCATGGTCTTCGGCAACCTCGGCCCGGACTCCGGCACCGGGGTGGCCTTCACCCGTGACCCGGCCAGCGGCCGGCAGGGCGTCTACGGCGACTACCTGCAGAACGCCCAGGGCGAGGACGTCGTCGCCGGCATCCGCAACACGGTGCCGCTGGCCGAGCTCGAACGGCTCGACAAGAACTCCTACGACCAGCTTCTGGCGATCATGGAGAAGCTGGAGAACCACTACCGCGACCTGTGCGACATCGAGTTCACCATCGAGCGCGGCACCCTGTGGATGCTGCAGACCCGGGTGGGCAAGCGGACCGCCGCGGCGGCCTTCCGGATCGCCACCCAGCTCGTCGACCAGGGGCTCATCGACGAGGCCGAGGCCCTTCAGCGGGTGAACGGTGCCCAGCTCGCGCAGCTGATGTTCCCCCACTTCGGCGCGGTGGACGGTGACCGGTCCGGCGCGAGCGAGGTCGGCCGCGGTATCGCCGCCTCGCCCGGCGCCTCGGTCGGCGCGGTCGTCTTCGACTCGACGACAGCCGTGGAGTGGGCCAAGGCCGGCCGGAAGGTCATCCTGGTGCGCCGGGAGACCAACCCGGACGACCTGGCGGGCATGCTGGCCGCCGAGGGCATCCTCACCTCCCGCGGCGGCAAGACCTCGCACGCCGCCGTCGTCGCCCGCGGCATGGGCAAGACGTGCGTCTGCGGAGCGGAGGAGCTGACGGTCGACGTCAAGGCCAGGACGCTCACCGCCGCCGACGGCACCGTGCTGAACGAGGGCGACGTCGTGTCGGTGGACGGCACCACCGGCATCGTCTACCGCGGTGAGGTACCGGTCGTACCGTCGCCGGTCGTCGAGTACTTCGAGGGCCGGCTGGACCCGGAGGCCGAGGACGCCGACGACCTGGTGCGCGCCGTGCACCGCCTGATGTCGGCGGCCGACCGGGCCCGCCGCATGCGGGTGCGGGCCAACGCGGACACCGCGGAGGACGCGGCCCGCGCCCGGCGCTTCGGCGCCGAGGGCATCGGCCTGTGCCGCACCGAGCACATGTTCCTCGGGGACCGTCGCGAGCTGGTCGAGCGCCTGATCCTGGCGGAGACCGAGCCCGAGCAGACCGCGGCGCTGGACGCCCTGCTGCCGCTGCAGCGGGCGGACTTCACCGAGCTGCTGGAGGCCATGGACGGGCTCCCGGTGACCATCCGGCTGCTGGACCCGCCGCTGCACGAGTTCCTGCCCGACCTCACCGAGCTGTCGGTGCGGGTGGCGGTCGCCGAGTCGCAGAACAACGGCGACGCCTCGCAGACCCGTCTGCTCGCCGCCGTGCAGCGGCTGCACGAGCAGAACCCGATGCTGGGGCTGCGCGGCGTCCGCCTCGGCCTGGTCGTGCCCGGGCTGTTCGGGATGCAGGTGCGGGCCATCGCCCAGGCCGCCGCGGACCGCCGGGCGGCCGGCGGCGACCCGCGCGGGGAGATCATGATCCCGCTGGTGGGCACCGTGCAGGAGCTGGAGATCGTCCGGGAGGACGCGGAGCGGGTCATCGCCGAGGTGGAGCGCGAACGCGGTGTCGAGCTGGGACTCACCCTGGGCACCATGATCGAGCTGCCCCGCGCCGCCCTGACGGCAGGTCAGATCGCCGAGAGCGCGGACTTTTTCTCCTTCGGCACCAACGACCTGACCCAGACGGTCTGGGGATTCTCCCGGGACGACGTGGAGGCCAGCTTCTTCGCGGCCTACCTGGAGAAGGGCATCTTCGGGGTCTCGCCCTTCGAGACCATCGACGCCGACGGCGTGGGATCGCTGGTCCGCGCCGCCGTGACCGCGGGGCGGGCCACCCGGCCCGACCTCAAGCTCGGGGTCTGCGGCGAACACGGCGGTGACCCGGAGTCGGTGCACTTCTTCCACGACGCCGGGCTGGACTATGTCTCCTGCTCGCCGTTCCGGATACCCGTCGCCCGCCTGGAGGCGGGCCGGGCGGCGGCCTAGCCGCGAAGCCACCGCGAATCCCCGGAGCCGGCCGGTCCCACCCTCACCGGCCGGCTCCGGGCACCACGGGGAAGAATGGGGCGGCGCCGGTGCGGAGGCGCCGCCCCCTCGTGCGCGAGGCGCGCACACCGGTGCGCGCGATGGGCCAAGTACGGTTGACGCCCGGGTGTTCCGGGCACGAAATAGCCGGCACCTGCCCCGGGGCGGCCGGCCCGCGGCAGTCCCAGCCGTGAGACCCCGGACCGGCCCTGGTAACCGACGGAAGACGCCGCTCGCTGCGGAGCGAACGGGCCCGCTGGTCCCCCCGTTCCCCGGGGAGGTGGCCGAACACGCATACAGTGACTGACACATGACGGTGAACGCCAGCCATTTCGGCGTACGCTGAAAAACGGCCGGACAGCGTTGAGCGCGCTGACGGGGGACAGCCACGCAGGAGGGTGATGCGGTGCTGCGCATCCATGTCACGGGGGAGGACCTGGCGCGCATCCGCCTGGCGGACCGGCCGGATCCAGTCTGGGAGACGCTGCTCAGCTTTCACCGCCTACGGGACCGGCGCGAGCCATTGGTGTACGACGCCTGGCGCAGCGGCGCGCGCCGGCGGATGAGCGGTCTCCCGGCCATGCTGCGCGCGCTGGTACCGCTCAGCGGCTACTTCCCCGACTTCCTCACCCCCTGGCAGAGCCGGCTCGGCTGGGACGCTGCGCTCGACGCGCTGCGCTCCACACCACGGCGCCGGCTGGCGGCCGAACTCACCCTGCTGGACGGCGAACGGCCCCTGCCGGGCTGGGCCGGCCCGCTGGCCGCCGGGGAGCGGGAAGCCGTCGACCGGATGGCCGGCGAGCTGGACCGCTACCACCGCCTCGCCCTCGCGGACGACGAGATCTGGGAGTCCGCCACGGCCCAGGTGGACGCGGACCGGGCCCTGCGGATCCGGCACATGCTCGCCGGAGGTACCGAAGGGCTGCTTGCCGGGCTGCGGCCGGTGGTGCGCTGGAACCCCCCGGTGTTGGAGGCCGACTACCCGGTCACGCGCGAACTCCGCCTCGGCGGGCGGGGGCTGTTGCTGGTCCCGTCCTTCTTCTGCTGGCGCACCCCGATCACCTACTACGACGACGCGCTGACCCCGGTCCTGGTCTACCCCGTGCAGCACGCGGTGCCCACGCCGCCCGACGGGCGGGCGCTCGGCCGGCTGCTCGGCACCACCCGGGCCCGGGTGCTGCGCTGCATCGAGGACGGCACCACCACCGGAGAGCTGGCCCGCCGCGCCCGCGTCTCGCCCGCCTCGGCCAGCCAGCACGCGAGCGTGCTGCGCGATGCCGGCCTGGTGGTGTCGGTCCGCCGCGGCAACGAGGTGCTGCACACCCTCACCCCCCTCGGCGCCCAGCTCCTCCCCACGGCAGACACCCCCGCCCCCCGCCCCGCGGCCTGACACCGCACGCGAGGAGACCGCAGGGGCCGGGCCGGACCCGGGTGGGGTCCGGCCCGGCCGGCGCAGCGGCGGGGTCAGGGGGGCGTCACAGGGCGTCCCGGCGCAGGCGCTTGTCCGCGGCGACCACGATCGCGGCGATCGCGGCGATCGCCAGGATGCGCAGCCACGCCTCCCAGGAGATCGGCGCGGTCTGGAACAGGGTGTTCATCACCGGCAGGTAGGTGATCAGCAGCTGGGCGGCGATCTGCAGCCCCACCCCCAGGAAGATCCAGGGGTTGCTGAAGAACCCGGTGCGCCACATCGGCCCGGTCAGCGACCGGCAGTTGAACAGGTAGGCCACCTGGATGGCGATGATCACGTTCATCGCCGAGGTGCGGGCCTCGTCGATGCCCGCGCCGCCGGTGGTGCGCTCCCACTCGAACAGCAGGGTGGCGGCCGTGACGATGAGCACGCCCACCAGGGCGATGCGCACGGCCAGTGCCCAGGTGAGCAGTGGCTGGTCGGGGACGCGTGGCGAGCGGGTCATGATGCCCGGCTCGCGCGGCTCGAAGGCCAGCATGAGCCCCAGCAGCACGGCCGTCGTCATGTTGATCCACAGGATCTGCGTGGGCAGCACCGGCAGGGCCGTGCCCAGCAGGACGGCGACCAGGATCACCAGCCCCTGGCCCATGTTGGTCGGCAGGATCCACACGATGAACTTCGACAGGTTGTCGAAGACGCTGCGGCCCTCCTCCACCGCGGCCTCGATGGTGGAGAAGTCGTCGTCCAGCAGGATCGCGTCGGAGGCCTCCTTGGCGACCTCGGTGCCGCCATGGCCCATGGCCACCCCGATGTCGGCCTGGCGCAGCGCCGGGGCGTCGTTGACGCCGTCGCCGGTCATGGCGACGACATGGCCCTCGGCCTGCAGCGCCTCGACCATGCGCAGCTTCTGCTCCGGTGACACCCGGGCGAGCACGGTGGCCTCGCCCAGAGCCTCGCGGTACCGCTCGGGCTCCATGGCGGCCAGCTCGGGGCCGGAGACCACGGAGCCCTCCCGGTCGGTGGGCAGCCCCAGCCGGCCGGCGATGGCGGCGGCGGTCGCCGCGTGGTCACCAGTGATCATCTTCACGTCGATGCCCGCGGTGTGGCAGGCGCGCACCGACTCCCGGGCGGCCTCCCGGGGCGGGTCGAGCATGGCCTGGAGGCCGACCAGGACGAAGCCGTCGTCGAGCGACTCCTCCGCGATCGTCTCCGGCGTGCCGCTTTCGTGGCGCACGGCCATCGCCAGCACGCGCAGCCCCTGGCTCGCCAGCTCCGCCACGGCGTCCTCGGCCGCTTCCCGGTTCACCGGGCGCAGCGTGCCGTCCGCGGTCAGCTCGTGGGTGCAGGCGGGCAGCAGGCCCTCCAGGGCGCCCTTCACAAGGGTGACGGAGGATTCCCCGGTGCCGTCCGCACCGGGCACGGCGGGGAGCGCGGGCAGGCCGGCGGCCTCGCCGTCCCCCGGGCGCATCCGGTGCAGGGTGGCCATCCGGCGGCGCTTGGAGCTGAACGGGACGGTGGCCACCCGTGGCAGCGCGGCGGCCACCCGGTGGTGGGTGAGCCCGGTCTTGTGGGCGGAGGTCCGCAGGGCGCCCTCGGTGGGGTCGCCCACCAGCTTCCAGGTCCCGTCGCGCTCGGTGAGCTG
The DNA here is from genome assembly GCF_039529215.1 of Streptomyces sodiiphilus. NCBI lineage: Bacteria > Bacillati > Actinomycetota > Actinomycetes > Kitasatosporales > Streptomycetaceae > Streptomyces > Streptomyces sodiiphilus. The sequence goes on from NZ_BAAAMJ010000044.1 coordinate 19,709, forward strand.
GGCGTCGTTGCAGGCGGCTCCGGTCAGCAGGGTCCAGTGCAGCGCCGCGCCACCCGCCCAGGGACCGGTGGCGCCGCCGTCGTGGGCGGCGTGGCCGGTGGTGCTGCCGTCGGCGTCCAGCACCTCGCCCTGCGGGTCGTAACCGGTGCCGCTGGTGGTGAAGACGGCGTCCGGGGTCCACACCGTGTGCACGGTCATCTGGTTCTCGGTCAGGGTGCCGGTCTTGTCCGAGCAGATGACGGTGGTGCTGCCCAGCGTCTCGACCGCCGGCAGCCGCCGGACCACCGCGTTGCGGCGTGCCATGCGGGCCACGCCGATGGCCAGGGTGATGGTGACCACGGCGGGCAGGCCCTCCGGGATCACCGCCACGGCCAGCGCGACGGCGGCGGTGAACATCAGCACCGCGTCCTCGCCGCGCAGCAGGCCGGTGACGAAGGTGAACGCGGCCAGGGCGAGGATGGCCACCGTCAGGATCTTGCTGAACGAGGTGAGCTTGCGGGTCAGCGGCGTGGAAAGGACCTCGGCGCTGCCGACCAGGCGGTGGATCTCGCCCAGCTCGGTCGCGGAGCCGGTGGCCACCACCACCCCGGTGCCGGTGCCGCCGGTGACCAGCGTGCCGGAGTACAGCATGTTGTGCCGGTCGGCGACGACGGTCTCCTCGGGGAGCACCACCTCGTCCTTCTGCACCGGCAGCGACTCGCCGGTGAGCGCCGACTCGTCCACCTGGAGCTCGGCGATCCTGACCAGCCGGATGTCCGCCGGCACCTTGTCACCGGCGCCGATGCGCACCAGGTCACCGGGCACCAGCGTCTCGGAGTCCACCCGGTGCGCCGCGCCGTCGCGCACCACCTCGGCGTGGGTGCGCACCATGGCGCGCAGCGCGTCCAGCGCGGCCTCGGCCTTGGACTCCTGGACGAACCCGATGACCGCGTTGGCGAGGACCACGCCCAGGATCACGGCGGCGTCGACCGTCTCGCCTATGGCAAAGGCCACCACGGCGGCGGCCAGCAGCACGTAGATCAGCGGGTGGTGGAACTGACGCAGCATCCGCTCCAGGGGCCCGCCGGGCCGGGAGTGCGGCAGCTGGTTCCTGCCGTAGCGCTCCAGACGGTTCTCGGCCTCGCGTGAGCTCAGGCCGCGCTCGGGGTCGGTCTCCAGGAGCAGGACGACCTCGTGCACCCCGAGGCGGTGCGGGTTCTCGGCGTCGCGGGGGCGGACGGGCGGGTTCGGCTGCGCGGTCATGACGGCACCGCCGGGACGGCACGCAGGCGGCGGTGTCCGAGCGGGCCCCGTTCGCCGGGGGCCGGCGGCACACCGCCGGCCGGCCGTCGGGAGGAAGCCTGCTCTGTCCGTGTCACCCGGGTCGTCTGCCAGCGCATCATGAGATCAAGTCTCAAGTGCGGCCGAATGCGGCGCAAGCGACGTCAGGGGTGGGCGCGTCGGGCCGAACGGCCCTCCTCACAGGGCCGGGCGGACCCCGGTCAGCTCCTCGGAGGCGGCCCACAGCCGCCGCGAGACGGCGTCGTCCCGGGTCCACGGCGCCCGCCACGAGTCGTGCGGTCCCCCGTGCAGCCGCCACCGCGACACGGCCCCGGGGCCGGTGAAGGAGTCAGGCCGCACGTCCGGGGCGGTGGCGGCGTACAGCGTCGGCGCGGCACCCGTCTCGGCGGGGGAGGCGACCAGCCGGTTGAGGAGACCGGCGACCCGTTCCTGCGCGGCCGCCCCGGCCATCCGCGGGCCCTTGGTCTGCAGTTCGGTGGCCGCGTAGCCCGGGTGCGCCGCGGCGGCCAGCAGCCCCGCTCCGGCCGCCTCCGCGCGGCGGGCCAGCTCGTGGGTGAAGAGCAGGTTGGCCGTCTTGGAACGGCCGTAGGCCAGCCAGCGGCGGTAGCGCCGCTCGGAGTTGACATCCCGGATGTCGATGTTCCCCAGCCAGTGCATCAGGCTGGAGACGGTGATCACCCGGGCCCCGGGGGTGGCGAGCAGGCGGTCGAGCAGCAGCCCGGTCAGCGCGAAGTGCCCCAGGTGGTTGACGCCGAACTGCGTCTCGAAGCCGTCGGCGGTCCGCGTGTACGGCACGGCCATCAGGCCCGCGTTGTTCACCAGGACGTCGAGCCGGTCCGTTCCCCACGAGCCGGCGAAGGTCCGCACCGACTCCAGGTCGGCCAGGTCCAGTCGGCGCAGTTCCGCGTTCGCCTCGGGAACTTCGGCCAGCAGGCGGTCCAGGGCGGCGCGCCCGCGCTGCTCGCTGCGGCAGGCCAGCACCACCTGGGCGCCGCGCCGCGCCAGCTCCCGGGCCGTCACGAAGCCGAGGCCGCTGTTGGCGCCGGTCACCACCGCGGTACGGCCGGTCAGGTCGGGGATGTCACGCACGGTCCAGCCCATTGCCGTTCTCCTCACCTCTCGGCTACCCGCGCCCGGCCGGACGCCGGCCCCGACCAGCCTAACGAGCCCGCGCCCGCGTCCAAGGCCGCGCGCCGATCGCCGGGACGGGCGGCGCCCCCGCGGTGGGTGACCGCGGGGGCGCGCGCCCAATGCCGTCAGGGGACGACGGGGTCCCGTCGCTCAGCCGGCCTCCACCGGGCAGGTCATCCGCCGGTCGTGGCCCACGGCGCGCTCCGGGCCGGTGAGCACCAGCGGCAGCGTGTGCCGGATGTCGCCGCTGGACGCCGCGAGCCGCAGCTCCAGTTCGCCGGGTTCCACGACCCGGCGGCCGGGCCGGACGGTGAAGGCGGACAGGTCGGCGTGGAAGGCGAACCGCACCTCGGTGGCCTCGCCGGGGGCGAGGGTGACCCGGGTGTATCCGATCAGCCGGTTCACCGGGCGCACCACGGAGGCGGCCGGGTCGTGCAGGTAGAGCTGGACGACCTCGGTGCCCTCCCGCTCACCGGTGTTGCGGACGGTGACGCGGACGGTGGTGCCGCCGTCGGTGGTCAGGGTGCTGTCGTCGGCGGCCGGCTGCTCCCAGGCGAAGTCCGTGAAGGACAGGCCGTGCCCGAAGGGGTAGAGCGGCGTGGGGTCCAGGGAGCTGGCGTCGCCGAGGAGCCCCAGCGGCGGGGCCAGGTACGTCCACGGCTGGCCGCCCGGAAGCCGCGGAACGCTGACCGGCAGCCGCCCGGAGGGGTTGACGCGGCCGGCGAGCACGCCCGCGACCGCCGGGCCGCCCTCCTGGCCGGGGAAGAACGCCTGCACCACGGCGGCGACCCGGTCCGCCCAGCGGCCCAGGGCGTAGGGGCGCCCGGTCAGCAGCACCAGCACCACCGGGATGCCGGTGTCCAGCAGCTCGTCGAGCATCTCGCCTTGCCCGTCGGGCAGTTCCAGGTCGGGGGCGTCGCAGCCCTCGCCCGAGGTGCCGCGGCCGAACAGCCCGGAGCGGTCGCCGACGACGGCCACCAGGACGTCGGGCCGGTCCTCCGCGCCCGGCCCGCTCATGTCGGCGCCCGGGCCGGTCCGCTCGATGCGGGCATCCGGCAGTTCGGAGCGCAGTGCGTCCAGCAGCGTGGGCACCGGAACGCCCATCGGCAGTTCGGGGTGCTCCACGCCGACGTGCCGGGGGAAGCTGTAGCAGCCGAGCATGGCCGCCGGGTCGTCGGCCAGCGGGCCGGCCACCGCGATGCGGGCGGCGGGCGGCAGTGGCAGCGTGCCGTCCCGGTTCTCCAGCAGGACCACCGACTCCTCGGCGAGCTGCCGGGCGACCGTGCGCAGCTGCGGCGGGTCGAGGTCGACCGGGGTCTCCTCGGTGAGAGTGGCCGGCACCGCCGTCCAGTCCGGGTCGAGCAGCCCCAGTTCGGCCTTCTGGGTCAGCACCCGCAGCACGGCCCGGTCCACCAGGGACTCGGGCACCTCTCCGGAGCGCACGGCCTTCAGCAGCGGCTCGCCGTAGCAGCGCACGGCGGGCAGTTCGACGTCCACGCCCGCCGACAGGGCGAGGGCCGCGGCCCGGCCGGGCGAGTCGGCGAGGCGGTGGGAGAGCTCCAGGAAGGAGATGCCGAAGTAGTCGGCGACCACCGTGCCGGTGAAGCCCCACTCCTCGCGCAGCAGCCCGGTCAGCAGGTCCGCATCCGCGTGCGCGGGCACTCCGTCGGTGTCGTTGTAGGCGGCCATCACCGAGCGGGCACCGCCGTCCCGCAGCGCCATCTCGAAGGGCGGCAGGATGACGTCGGCCATCTCGCGCGGGCCGAGCGAGACCGGCGCGTGGTTGCGGGCCCCGCGGGAGGCGGAGTAGCCGGCGAAGTGCTTGAGCGTGGCGACGACGCCCCTCGATTCCAGGCCGCGGACGTATCCGGTGGCGATGGTGGACACCAGGTAGGGGTCCTCGCCGATGGACTCCTCGGTGCGGCCCCAGCGCGGGTCACGCACCACGTCGAGGACCGGGGAGAGGCCCTGGTGGATGCCGACCGAGCGCAGCGACGCGCCGATCAGGGCGGCGGCCCGCTCGACCAGCTCCGGGTGGAACGCGGCCCCCCAGGCGAGCGGGGTCGGCAGGATGGTGGCCTGCCAGGCGGTGAATCCCGTCAGGCACTCCTCGTGGGCCAGCGCGGGCAGTCCGAAGCGGTTGGCTTCCATGATCCGCAGCTGGGTGCGGGCCAGGTTCCAGGCGCCCTCCGCCGGTTCGACGGGAGTGGTGCCGAACGGGCGGGTCAGCTGGCCGAGCCCGTGCGGCAGCAGGGAGGTGAGTTCCACGGGCTCGGACAGTTCGTGCTGCAGCGGGGCGACATCCTCGCCCTCGGACTCCGACCCCGGCCAGACGCTGGAGAGCTGGGCCAGCTTCTCCTCCAGGGTCATCCGGAAGAGCAGGTCGGCAGCCCGGCGTTCGGCCGGAAGGGTGGGGTCCTGCCACGGCTGTTGCATGATGCTCCTTGTCTCGGGTTGCCCGGTGCTCACTTGCCGCCGACGCCCATCAGGCCGCTGATCAGCTGACGGCGGGCGAGGAGATAGGCGACGAAGATCGGCACGATCGACAGCACGACGGCGGCCAGCAGGGCCGGGATGTCCACCCGGAACTCGCCGACGTAGTCGTACAGGCCGAGAGTCAGCACCCGGTTCTCCCGGGACTGGGTGAGGATCAGCGGGAAGAGGAAGTTGTTCCAGGCGTTGAGCGCGGTGAAGACCCCCACGGTGGAGATGCCCGCACGGGAGATCGGCACCACCATCTGGAGCAGCATCCGGGCCTGGCCGGCGCCGTCCAGCGCCATCGACTCGTACATCTCCTCGTCGATGTCGCGCATGGTGCCGACCAGGATGAGCACGCTGACCGGCAGCGAGAACGCCGCTGTCGGCAGGATGACGGCCAGCAGCGAGTCGTAGAGGTTCAGCTCGGTGATGATCAGGTAGATCGGGACGATCACCGCCTGGGCCGGGATGGCGAGTCCGAGCAGGAAGACCTGGAAGAACCTCTGGGAGACCCGCCCGCGGTTGCGGACGATGGTGTAGCTGATCATCACGCCCAGCACCATCACGATCAGCGCGCAGGAGGCGGTGACGATCGTGGTGTTGAGCAGATAGGTCGGGAAGTCGCTCTCCAGGACCCGCCGGTAGCTGTCGAAGGTGGGCTCGGTGGGCAGCGACAGCGGGCCCTCGTTGAGATAGTTCTCCCGCGTCTGGAGCGTCGCGGAGACCATGATGTACAGCGGCAGCGCGACGATGACCAGCCAGATCGCGGTGGCCACGCCGGCCGGGTAGTTGGCCCTCGGGAGCCGCAGAGGCCGTTTCACATGCCCTCCCGGGTGCTGCGCATCTTGGTGAATCCGGTCAGGCGTACCAGCAGCAGCGACACGGCGGTGGCCACGACGACCAGGGTGGCGGCGATGGCGCTGGCGTAGCCGAGGTTGAAGGCCTGGAAGCCGGTTTCGTACATGTAGTAGGGCACGATCGCGGTGGCGTGGCCGGGCCCGCCACCGGTCAGGACGAGGACGGTGTCGAAGAACGTCAGCGCGCCGACCACCATCAGGATGGAGGACGTGATGATGGTGTTGCGCAGCTGCGGCAGCGTGATGGCGAAGAACTGCCGTACCGTGCCGGCGCCGTCGATGGACGCCGCGTCGTAGAGCGAGCGCGGGATCTGCCGCGCGCCGCCCTGGTAGAGCAGCGTGTGGAACGGCACGAACTGCCAAGCCGCCACGAACACGATGGCGAGGAAGGCGCCCCGGGGATTGCCGAGCACGTCGGCGCTCTCCAGGTTGAACCAGCGGGCGACATCCGCGGCCAGCCCCAGGTTGGGGTTGAGGAGCGTCCGCCAGATCAGCGCCAGTGCGACCGAGGAGGCCAGCAGCGGCAGGAAGAAGATGGCCGACAGGATCGCGCGGTTGCGCTGCTTGCCCGCCGCCCACACGCCCAGGAGCAGTGCGATCGGGGTCTGCAGCAGCCAGGTCAGCGCGGTCAGCAGGACGCTGAGCCCGATGGCCTGGCGCATCGTGGAGTCGTTCCACAGCTGGGACCAGTTGGCGCCGCCGTTCCAGGTGGGTGCGCCCAGCCCGTCCCACTCGGTGAAGGACAGGTAGCCGACCAGGGCCATCGGAATGATGGCGAAGAAGAGGAAGAACAGCACGCCCGGGATCGCCCAGGCGAGGCCTGGGCGACCGGCGCGCGGTAGCGCGTTGGTGGGCTTTCCCTTCACTCTCAGACGTCCTGCATCGCGTCGACGAACTCCTGGGGGCTGAGCTGGCCGTTGAACAGCTGCTCGATGTTGTTCTTCATCGCGGTGGCGGGCCGGGCCGGGAGGGCCTGGTCCCAGGAGAGGGTGAAGTTGGACGCCTCGCGGACCAGGCTGTACTGGAACTGCGCGTACTCGGCGTTCTCGTGGCTGTCCAGCAGCTCACCGGCGTTGGAGGTGGTCGGGACGTCACCGTTGTCGATGAGGTCCTGGACGTACTCCTCCTCGGCGGACATCTTCAGGAACTCGATGGCCGCGTCCAGCCGGTCGCCCTCCACGCTGGAGTTGACGGACCAGTAGTTCGTCGGGTTGCCGGCGACCGCGCTCGGGTCGCCCTTGCCGTCCTCGATCACCGGGAAGGGGCCCCAGCCCAGGTGGCTCTCGGCGAACTCCGGCTGGTTGGCCTTCTGGTTGGAGTACTCCCAGCTCCCCATGAGGTGCATGGCCGCGCCGCCCTGAGCGAAGAAGGTGGAGGCGCCGTCGGCGACATAGTCCATGGAGCGGAAGTTGTTGCCGAACGCCCCGGCGTCCACCAGTTCGCGGACGGTCTCGGCGGTCTGCAGCATCGCCGGGTCGCCCCAGGCCTCGGAGTCGCCGTCCTGGATCCGCTGCCAGACCTCGGAGCTGCCGTGGCGGTCCAGCAGGTACTGCAGCCACATCTGGGAGGGCCAGACGTCCGCGCCGCCCAGCGAGAAGGGGACCACGCCTTCGGCCTTGAAGACCTCGATGAGCTCCCGGACGTCGTCGAAGGTCTCCGGCGGCTCGACGCCGGCGGCCTCGAAGACCTCCAGGTTGTAGAACATCATCACGGGCTGCATGCCGCGCATAGGGATGCCGTAGTACCGTCCCTCGACCGCACCCGCGTCCAGGATCGCGGGGAGGAAGGACTGCCGGAACTCCAGGTCCTGGTTGAGGGTGTCGGTGAGGTCCAGCAGCATGTCCTTCTCGACGAAGTCGCTGATGCTGCCGCCGCCCCAGTTGAAGAAGATGTCCGGGGCGTTGGGGGTGCCCATCGAGGTCCGGGTCTTGTCCTGGTAGTTGTCGCCCGGGACCTGGGTGAGGTTGATCTTGATGTCGGAGGTCTCGTTGAAGCGCTCGACCGCCCGTTCCTGCACGGCCGTGGAGGCGTCCTGGTAGACCCAGACTTCGAGCGCGTTCCCGCCGCCGGCTCCGCCGGAGCCGTCGTTGCCGCAGCCCGCCAGAGCGGACGCGGCGACGACGGCTGCCGAGGATGCCGCCAGGAGCCGCAGCCGTCGGGTTCTTGAGGTGGTGGGCATCTTCGTCACCTTCCGGAAACTCACCGAAAATTATCGGTACGTGCCAGGGAAGTTACGACGATGCGGCCACCACGTCAACGGGTTGCGTATCTCAAGACGGTTACTGTTGTGCCGCCCCGCCCGCCGGGGGCCCCGTGCTGGCACGGACGACCAGCTCCGTGGCCAGTTCCACCCGTGGCGAGTCGAGTTCCTCGCCGCGCGCCTGGCGCAGCACGGTGCGCGCCGCGACCTTCCCCATCTCCGCGAGTGGCTGGCGTACCGTGGTGAGCGGCGGTGCCGACCAGCGCATTTCCGGAAGGTCGTCGAAACCGACGATGCTCACCTCCTGCGGCACCCGGAGCCCCCGCCGGCGAAGCGCCTCGATGGCCCCCAGGGCCATCTGGTCGCTGGCGGCGAAGATGCCGGTGGGCGGCTCGGGCAGCTCCAGCAGCGCGTTGCAGGCGTTGAACCCCGACTCGTGGTAGAAGTCGCCCTGCACCGTCAGCCGCTCGTCCATCGGGAGCCCGGCCGACTCCAGCGCGGCGCGGTAGCCGTCCAGGCGGGCCCTGCTGCACAGGAGCCGCGGCGGCCCCGCGATGAAGCCGATCCGCCGGTGCCCCAGTTCCAGCAGGTGCTCGGTGGCCGCCATGCCGCCCGCCCAGTTGGTGGCACCGATGGTCGGGGCGTCCAGGGCCAGCGAGCCGGCCGGATCGACCACCACGATCGGCACCCCGAGCCGGTGCAGCTCCTTGTGGAGCAGCGGCTCCAGGGCCGAGGTCACCAGGATCACCCCGTCCGAGGCGCGGGCACGCAGATTCTTCATCCACTGCCGGGCGGGCCCCGCGCGGTCGTGGATCGCGGACACCACCGTGCCCATGCCGGCCGCGTGCGCGACCTCCTCCACGCCGCGGATGATCTCCACCGCCCATGGGCTGTCCAGGTCGTTGAAGACCAGGTCGAGCAGGGCCGCCCGGTCCCCGGGGGCGCTGGCCCGGCGCCGGTAGCCGTACTGCCGCAGCAGTTCCTCGACCTTGGCGCGGGTCTGCGGTGCGACGTCCGACCGGCCGTTGACCACCCGCGAGACGGTCGGCACGGAGACCCCCGCCTCCCGGGCGATCGCCGTGATGGTCACTTTTCTTTCCAGTGTCATGAACCCTCCTGGGTCGATTCTCTCCGGGCCGGAACCGCGCCGGGAAGCCGCTGAAATTCTTCCAGAATTATTCCGGAAGGGTTGACGTGTGTCAGGACCACCCATAGAACGGACCCTGTCAGCCTGCGGGGGCATGACAAGAAGGGACGATGCATGCGTCGCCTGATGCGCAGAGCAGTGATCGCCACAGCGGCCGGAGCGATGATCGCGGGCACCGCGGTCCACACCGCCCACGGCAGCACCACCGGGCCGGCGGCACCCGCCGGGGAGCCGTCCGCCCAGGCCCAGACGCTGCGGGAGGCCGCCGCCTCCAGCGGCCGCTTCATCGGCACCGCGGTGGCCGACCACCGGCTCAACGACTCCACCTACCGCAACATCGCGGCCACCGAGTTCAGCAGCGTCACCGCCGAGAACGCGATGAAGTGGGAGTCCATCGAGCCCAACCGCGGCCAGTACGACTGGTCGGGGGCGGACCGCCTGATGGAGTTCGCCGCACAGAACAACCAGCAGACCTGGGGTCACACCCTGGTCTGGCACAGCCAGATGCCCGGCTGGCTGGAGAACGGCAACTTCGGCGCGGCGGAGTTCCGCCAGATCATGAACAACCACATCGACACCGTCATGGGCCGCTACCGCGGGCAGATGGACCGGTGGGACGTGGTCAACGAGGTGCTCAACGAGGACGGCTCGCTGCGCAACTCCAAGTGGCTCCAGGTGCTCGGCGAGAGCTACATCGCCGACGCCTTCCGGGCCGCCCGGCAGGCCGACCCGAACGCCAAGCTGTTCATCAACGACTACAACACCGACGGCGTCAACGCCAAGAGCGACGGGATGTACCAGCTGGTCCAGCGGCTGCTCCAGCAGGGCGTGCCGATCGACGGCGTCGGGTTCCAGTCGCACATGATCCTCGACCAGATCCCGGGCACCTACCAGCAGAACCTGCAGCGCTTCGCGGACCTCGGCCTGGAGGTCGTCGTCACCGAGCTGGACATCCGGATGAACACCCCGGCCGACAGCACCCGGCTGCAGCGCCAGGCCCAGCAGTACCGTTCCGTGACCGAGGCATGCCTCGCGGTGAGCCGCTGCACCGGCATCACGGTGTGGGGCTTCAGCGACCGGGACTCCTGGATCCCCGACTGGTTCGAGGGCGAGGGCGCGGCCAACATCTACGACGAGAACTACCAGCCCAAGCCGGCCTACTACGCGCTGCGTGAGGCCTTCGGCGGCGACGGCGACGACGGAGGTGACGACGGCGGCGACGGCCCGGGTCCGGGCCCGGAGGGCTGCACCGCGGACTACCTGGTCATGAACCGCTGGAACGCCGGGTCCGTGGTCGAGCTGCGGGTCACCACCCAGCAGGCCCTCAGCGGCTGGACGGTCACCTTCGACCTGCCCGCCGGCCACCGGGTGACCAGCTCCTGGAACGCGCAGGTCAGCCAGTCCGGCACCACCGTGACGGCGTCCAACGCCGCCTACAACGGGAACGTCGGTGCCGGGGGCACGCTCTCCTTCGGCTTCCAGACCGACAACGGCGACACGTACGCCGCCCCGAGGGTCTCGCTGAACGGCACCGCCTGCGGCGCCTGACCCCACCGCGCCACATGGCCCCCGTTCCGGACCGGTGCCCGGAGCGGGGGCCCCGGGCGTCGCGGCGTGTTCGACGGGCGGCGCGGGCGTACGGCGGCGATGCTGGGGAAGGAGTCACAACCCCTGCGGAAGGACGTGGTCGGCAGTGCCCCAGGAAGGACCCCCCGCCGGCGCCGGGAACGACGGTCCGGCGGGCCGGGAGCACCCCGAGCACCCGGGCGACTTCGCGCGCCGGGTGGCGCTGCGGCGCGAGCAGCTCGGACTCACCCGCACGGAGGTCGCCTCCCGGGCCGGCATGGCGGCCGAGTACCTGACCTACCTGGAGGAGCACGCCTCCTCCCCGAGTACCGGCTCGCTGCTGCGGGTGGCCGCCGCCCTGCGGACGAGCGTGGCGGAGCTGTGCGGCGCCGACCTGCCCGACGGCCCGCTGCCGCGCCTGGCCGCCTCCCCCGAGCTGGAGGAGCTGGATCCCGACGAGTGCCGGGAGAAGCTCACCACGCAGGAGCTGGGCCGGATCTCGGTGGCCACCGAGTCGGGCCCCGCCTTCATCCCCGTCCACTACCGGCTCGCCGGCCGGGCGGTCCTGCTGCCCGACCCGCCCGCCGCGCTGGCCGGACGGGCCCCGGAGACGGACGTGGTCTTCGAGGCGGACGCGGTGGACGAGGCGACCGACGAGGGCTGGAGCGTGCTGCTGGTGGGACGGGCCCGGCCGGTGCCCGCACCCGGTGGCGAGGAGGGCTCCGGCCGTCCGGCAGGCCCTGGGCGGTGGCTGAGCATCGACCCGGACCGGATCACCGGCCGCCGGATCCGCAGGGGAGGGACATGAGCGCACTGCAACTGCGCCCGGCGCTGCGCGGCTGCCGGGCCGTCGTCCTGGACACCGACGGGGTCCTGATCGACTCGGCCAGGGTGCACGCCCTCGCCTGGAAGGAGGCGTTCGACGCCTGCCTGCGGGAGCGGGCGCCGGCCGGCCGGGACCACCCCTTCGACGCCCGGGAGGACTACCGGCGCTTCGTGGACGGCAAGTCCCGGCTGGACGGCGCCGCGTCCTTCCTGGCCGCCCGCGGCCTGGACCTGCCGCCCGGGAGCCCGGACGACCCGCCCGGCACCGGCACCGTGGCCGCGGTGGCCGCCGCGAAGGAACGGTCCTTCACCGCGCGACTGCACGACCACGGCGTCGGCAGCTGGCCGGGCACCGTCCGGCTGCTGCACGCCCTGCGCGCCGCCGGTATTGCCTGCGCCGCCGTCTCCGCCTCCCGGCACGCCCGCGAGCTGCTGGACAGAGCCGGACTGCGCGAACTGCTGGTGACCATCGTGGACGGCAACGACTCGGCGGCTCTGGGGCTGCGGGGCAAGCCGGACCCGGCGCTGTTCCTGGAGGCGGCCGAGCGCCTGGGCGTCCCGCCTGCGGACGCCGCCGTCGTGGAGGACGCGCTCGCCGGGGTGGAGGCCGGCCGGCGCGGAGGTTTCTCACCGGTGGTCGGGGTAGACCGCACCGGAGGACCGGACAGCGCCGCGGACCTGCTGGACCACGGCGCCGATCTGGTGGTCGAGGACCTTGCCGAACTGCTGTGGGAGTAGAGGCCATGCCCGAGTGGACGTGGGAGTACGAGGGGTACGATCCGCGCGAGGAGCGCCTCAGAGAGGCTCTGTGCACGCTGGGCAACGGCTACTTCGCCACCCGGGGAGCCGCGCCCGAGGCCGCCGCGGGCCCGGCCCACTACCCGGGCACCTATGTGGCCGGCGGCTACAACCGGCTGGTGTCCACCGTCTCCGGGCGGCAGGTCGAGAACGAGGACATGGTCAACCTGCCGAACTGGCTGCCGCTGCGGTTCCGCATCCGGCCGGACGACGAGCAGGGGACCCAGGAGGCCGACCCGCCCTGGTTCTGCCCGGACGACGACCCCGAGGCCCTGGTGCTCTACCGTCAGACCCTCGACCTGCGCCGCGGCGTGCTCACCCGGCGGCTGCGGGTGCGCGACCGGCAGGGCCGGCACCTGGGGGTGGAACAGAGCCGCCTGGTCCACATGGGGGACCCCCACCTGGCCGCCATGCGGACCGTCCTCACCGCCGAGGACTGGTCGGGCACCGTGGAGATCGAGTCCGTCCTGGACGGCTCGGTGCGCAACGAGGGCGTGGACCGCTACCGCGACCTCGCCGGTGACCACCTCACCGGCGTCGAGACCGGCGAGGACGGCCCCGGCACCGTGTGGCTGCGCTGCCGCACCAGCGCCTCCGGCCTGCTGATCGCCATGGCCGCGCGCACCGAGGTCACCGACGGCGCGGCGGAGGGGGCAGGGGAGCCGGAGCCGTCCGGGGAGCCCCGCCGGCACCGGCTCGCCGGCCGGGAGGCGGCCGTGCTGCTGTCCCTGCCCGTGCGGCCGGGCAGCCCGGCCGCCGTGGAGAAGACGGTGGCGCTGCACACCTCCCGGGACCCGGCGATCAGCAGCCCGCTGGACGCCGCGCGGGACCGGGTGCGCCGCGCCCCCGGCTTCGCCGCCCTGCGTGCCTCGCAGGCCGCCGCCTGGGATCGCCTGTGGCGCCAGGCGGAACTGGAGGTGCCGGGGGAGTCCGGCCGCATCCTGCGGCTGCACCTGTTCCACGTCCTGCAGACGCTCTCCCCGCACACCGCCGGGCTGGACGCCGGCGTCCCGGCGCGCGGCCTGCACGGCGAGGCCTACCGCGGGCACGTCTTCTGGGACGAACTGTTCGTGCTGCCCTACCTGAACCTGCACTTCCCCGAGGTCTCCCGCGCGCTGCTCGGCTACCGTTACCGGCGGCTGGGCCAGGCCTGCCGCAACGCCCGCGCCGCCGGCCGGGCCGGCGCCATGTACCCGTGGCAGAGCGGCAGCGACGGCCGGGAGGAGACCCAGGAACTGCACCTCAACCCGCGCTCGGGCCGCTGGCTGCCCGACCACTCCCGGCTCCAGCACCATGTCGGCTCGGCGGTGGCGTACAACGTGTGGCGGTACGGCCAGGCCACCGGGGACACCGAGTTCCTGCACACCAGGGGCGCCGAGATGCTGCTGCAGATCGCCCGGTTCTGGGCGGACACCGCGGTCTGGGACCCCGGTTGTGAGCGCTACCGCATCCTGGGCGTGGTCGGCCCCGACGAGTACCACGAGGCGTACCCGGACGCGGACCGCCCGGGTCTCGACGACAACGCCTACACCAACGTCACCGCGGCCTGGGTACTCGCCCGGGCCCTGGACGTGCTGCGCGTGCTGCCGGCGCCGCGCCGCGCCGAGCTCTTCGAGCGGACCGGGCTGGACCCGGCCGAGCTGGACCGCTGGGACGAGATGTCCCGGCGTATGCGGGTGCCCTTCCACGAGGGTGTGATCAGCCAGTTCGAGGGTTACGGAAAGCTCCAGGAGCTGGACTGGGAGGGGTACCGGGAGCGGTACGGCGACATCCGGCGGCTGGACCGCATCATGGAGGCGGAGGGCGACACCGTCAACCGCTACCAGGCCTCCAAGCAGGCCGACGCGCTGATGCTCGGCTATCTGTTCTCCCCCGCGGAGCTGTCCGCGCTCTTCGAGCGCCTCGGGCACCGGCTGGACGACGAGACCTGGCGCCGCACGGTGCACTACTACCTGGCCCGCACCAGCCACGGCTCGACCCTGAGCGAGCTGGTGCACGGCTGGGTCCTGGCCCGCACCCGGCACGCCGACGCCTGGCGGTACTGCCAGGAGGCGCTGGCCAGCGACGTCGCCGACGTCCAGGGCGGCACCACCGCCGAGGGCATCCACCTGGGCGCGATGGCCGGCACGCTGGATCTGATGCAGCGCGGCCTGACCGGGCTGGAGACGCGCGGCGGGGCGCTGTGGCTGGACCCGGCGCCGCTGCCGGAGCTGTCCGAGTTCAGCTTCTCGGTGCGCTACCGAGGCCACTGGAACGTGCAGGTGCGGATGAAGCCGGGCCAGCTGCTGGTCGCGGTGCCGCCCTCCGACGAGCCGCCGGTGGATGTCGTGCTGGCAGGGCAGTCCTATGCGGTGGCGCCCGGCGAGGAGGTACTGCTGTCCGTCCCCGAGGCGTGACGCTCCGCGCCGCTCCCGGCGCCGGGCACGCCGATTGCGGGCCCCGGGCCTCCGGCCGTTTCCGGCCGGGGGC
>NZ_BAAAMJ010000044.1:34474-77084 GCF_039529215.1 Streptomyces sodiiphilus
GGCCGCCCGGCGGGGTCCGCCGGCTCACCGGTTCAGTGATGCGGGACGACGGCGACTGGGGTCTCGGCGTGGTGCACCACAGCGTGGGCGACCGGGCCGATCCTCGGGGCCAGCGCGGGACGCTCGGTGCGCCGGCCGACGACCACCAGCCCGGTGCGGGAGGCGGCCTCCGTCAGCAGGATCTGCGAGGCGTTGCCGTACTGGACGTTCTCCGCCACCGGCACGTCCGGGTACTGCTCCCGCCAGGGCTTCACGGCCTCGGCAAGGCTCGCCTGCAGCTCGGCGCGCATGCTGCCCTCCTCGGCGAAGGCCTGCTGGATGGAGGCCTCCTCGGAGCGGAAGAGCGTGGGCAGCTTCCACACGTGGACCGCCCGCACCCCGGCGCCGCGCGCCGCGGCCGCCGCGAAGGCGAACTCCAGCACCTTCGCCGCCGGCTCGCCGAACTCGTCGACACCCACCAGCACGTCGTCCCCGGTGGGAGCGCCGATGCCCTGGGCCCGGCGGGTCTCCTCGGTCCGCACCAGCACCACCGGGTGCTTGGCCCGGGCCAGGACCTGCAGGGCGACCGATCCCAGCAGGAATCCCGCGATCGGCCCCAGTCCGCGGGAGCCGAGGACCAGGAACTCGGCGTGCTCGGCCTGCTCGGGCAGGCTGGCCGTGGCGACGGCCGGCAGCAGCTCGGTGGTGACCGGCAGTCCCGGGTGGGACTCGGCCAGCGCGGCCTCGGCCTCCTCCATCAGCCGCTTGGCGCCGGAGTTGTCCATGGTGATGGCGGTCTGCAGCGGGTCGGCGATCCAGGCGTGCACCAGGTGCAGCGGCAGGTCGCGCAGCTTGGCCTCCCGGGCCGCCCAGTCCAGGGCCGCCTGGCTTTCCTTCGAGCCGTCAAATCCGACGATCACGGGGCGCTTCATGGTGTTCCTCCTCGTCCGGTGGACCGGACCGCGTCTGCTCGCTGCCCTCGTCCTGGTCA
The DNA here is from genome assembly GCF_039529215.1 of Streptomyces sodiiphilus. Classification (NCBI taxonomy): domain Bacteria; kingdom Bacillati; phylum Actinomycetota; class Actinomycetes; order Kitasatosporales; family Streptomycetaceae; genus Streptomyces; species Streptomyces sodiiphilus. Next base: position 35,445 of record NZ_BAAAMJ010000044.1, read on the forward strand.
TAGATTCGGCCACCGGCACCCCAGGGCACAGGGGCCTAAGGTCCCGACACGCGCGGCCACCCGGTCCCGGGTTCCCGCTGCCGGCCGATGCACGCCCCGGGCACCGGACGGGATGCGGGCCGGCCGCTCAGACGGTGCGTACCGGCCAGACCGGCACCCGGTGCCCCTCGTCGTCCAGGCACCGGCCGTCGATCAGGTCGAAACGCTGCTTGAGCAGCGGAGACGCCACGTACGGGCGCCCGGAGGCGGTGCCCAGCAGCCCGCGGGAGAGCACGCAGGCGCCGGTGAACGGGTCGCGGTTGCCGATCGCGTACGTCCGGCCCGAACGGTCCGCGAAGACCGCCGCCTGCCCGCCGTCGGGCAGCAGCACGGCAACCCCCCGGCCCGGCGTGAGGTCGCCGGCCGCGCACACGGCGGTCCACCGCCCCTGTGTCTCGATCTCGACCAGGCCGGTCGGCCGCTGCTGCGCTGTGCGCGCCGCCGGATCCGCCGGCAGCCGGGTCTCGGTCACGGTGGTCATCAGCTGGTGCTCCCTTCGAGGGTCCGGACCGGGATGTCCGGACCGGAGAGAATGGTCAGGTCGGGCTTGACCTGGTCGCGCTCGGGGGTGAAGCGCACCGAGGGGTCGGGGACCCCGGGCGCGTTGACGAACGACACGAAGCGGCTCAGCTTCTCCGGGTCCGCCAGCGTCTCGGCCCACTCGTCGCGGTAGTGGGCGACGTGCGCGGTCATCAGGGCCTCCAGCTCCCCGCAGATCCCCAGCGAGTCGTGCACCACGACATCGCGCACGTGGTCCAGGCCGCCCTCGATGCGCTCCAGCCACACCGAGGTCCGCTCCAGGCGGTCGGCGGTGCGGATGTAGAACATCAGGAAGCGGTCGATCAGGCGGACCAGCTCCTCGTCCGACAGGTCCTGGGCCAGCAGGTCCGCGTGGCGCGGCGTGGCCCCGCCGTTCCCGCCGACGTACAGGTTCCAGCCCGCGGCGGTGGCGATCACCCCGAAGTCCTTGCCCATGGCCTCCGCGCACTCCCGGGCGCAGCCGGAGACGGCCGACTTCAGCTTGTGCGGGGCCCGCAGCCCCCGGTAGCGCAGCTCCAGGTCGATGGCCATCCGGACGCTGTCCTGCACGCCGTAGCGGCACCACGTCGATCCCACGCAGGACTTCACCGTGCGCAGCGCCTTGCCGTAGGCGTGTCCGGACTCGAAGCCCGCCGCGACCAGCCGGGACCAGATGGCCGGCAGCTGGTCGACCCGGGCGCCGAACAGGTCGATGCGCTGACCTCCGGTGATCTTGGTGTAGAGGCCGAAGTCCCGGGCCACCTCGCCGATCACGATCAGCTTCTCCGGGGTGATCTCGCCGCCGGGGACCCGGGGGACGATCGAGTACGAGCCGTTGCGCTGCAGGTTGGCCAGGAAGTGGTCGTTGGTGTCCTGCAGCGCCGCCTGCTCGCCGTCCAGTACATAGCCCGAGGTGCCGATCGCCGGCGCCAGCGAGGCGATGACCGAGGCGACGGCGGGCTTGCAGATCTCGCAGCCCTCGCCGCCGCGGGCCCCGGGCCGCCCGTGGCCGTCCAGCAGCTCGCGGAAGGAGGAGACCCGCAGCGCCCGCACGATCTCGTAGAGCTCCTGGCGGGTGTGGGCGAAGCAGCCGCACAGCCCCTTGTCGACCGTGACGCCGTTGGCCTCCAGCTCGGTGTTCACCAGCCGGCCCAGCACCTTCACGCAGCTTCCGCAGCCGGTGCCGGCCCTGGTGCAGGACTTCACCTGCGGCACGTCGGTGCACTTGTGCTCGGTGACCGCTGCCCGCACCGCCCCCTTGGTGACGTTGTGGCAGCTGCACACCACCGCGTCGTCCGGCAGTGAGGACGGGCCGAGCGCGGCGGCGGGGGCCAGGCCGGCCGGGAGCACCAGCTGCTCGGGCGCGGCGGGCGGCACCGTGCCGGTCAGCGGGCGCAGCATGCCGTAGGAGTCGGCGTCGCCGACCAGCACCCCGCCGAGCAGGGTGCCGTCCGCGCCGATCACCAGCTTCTTGTAGACGCCCGCGCGGGAGTCGGCGTAGACGACGTCCATGCAGCCCTCGGCGGTGCCGTGCGCGTCGCCGAACGAGGCCACGTCCACGCCCAGCAGCTTCAGCTTGGTGGAGGTGTCGGCCCCGGTGAAGACCCGCTCCGGCGCACCCGCCGCGTCCGGGCCCCGCTCCGCGGCGATGGCCTCCGCCGCGGTGGCCGCCATCTCGTAGCCGGGGGCGACCAGCCCGTAGACCTTGCCGTCGGCCGTCAGCGCGCACTCGCCGATCGCGTACACCGCGGGGTCCGAGGTGCGGCACCGCTCGTCCACGGCGATGCCGCCGCGTTCACCGGTCGCCAGACCGGCCTGCCGGGCCAGCTCGTCCCGGGGCCGCACGCCCGCGGAGAAGACCACCAGGTCGGCGGGGAGCCGCGAGCCGTCGGACAGCGCCATGCCGGTGACCGCGCCGGAGGCGTTCGCGGTGATCTCCTGGCCGGCCACGCCGGTGTGCACCAGCAGGCCCATCTCCTCCACGGTGCGGCGCAGGGCGGCCCCGCCGCCCTCGTCGACCTGCAGGGCCATCAGCCGGGGGTTGAACTCCACGATGTGGGTGGCCAGGCCCAGGCCGCGCAGCGCGCCGGCGGCCTCCAGTCCCAGCAGCCCGCCGCCGACGACCACTCCGGTGCGGCAGCCCGCCGCGTACTCCTCGATGGCCAGCAGGTCCTCGACGGTCCGGTAGACGAAGCAGCCGGTGCTGTCCTTGCCTGGCACCGGCGGGACGAACGGGTAGGAGCCGGTGGCCAGCACCAGGGTGTCGTACCGGATGACGTGGCCCGCGCGCGAGGTGACGGTGCCCGCCTCGCGGTCCACGCTCACGGCCGGGTCGCCCACGTGCAGTTCGATGCCGTGCCGTGCCATGAAGCCGTCCGGGACGACGGACAGCTCGTCCGGGCCGGTGCCGGAGAAGTAGGAGGTCAGCTGCACCCGGTCGTAGGCGGGGCGGGGCTCCTCGCAGAGCACGATCACGCGGGCCCGCTCGGTGACCTCGCGGCCGGCGAGCTCCTCCAGGAAGCGCTGCCCGACCATGCCGTGGCCGACCAGCACGATCACCGGTCGCTCGGGGCCGCCCGCGGCGGGGGTGGGGGTCGTTTCGGTGGACATCTCAGGTCCCTCCGTCGTGGGTGAGCAGGTGCAGCAGGGGGCTTCCGGGCAGCGTCTCGTCGTCCTCCCAGGTGCGGGCCAGTGTGCCGACACCTCCGAGGTCGCCCAGGAGGATGCCGCCGCGGAGCCGGTCGCCGCGGACGACGATCTTGCGGTAGGCGCCGCGGGTGGCGTCGGCGAGCTCCACGACGTCGTCCCCGGGCCGCGGGACCGTCTCGCCGAACGCCGCGAGGTCCAGGGGCGAGGCCGGTCCGGCCGCTCCGGCGGCCGCCGGGACGCCCAGCGTCAGCCGGGTCACGGCGCGGGTGCCGGTGTAGCGGGGGCCGGGTCCGGGCGCCGCCGGGTCCCGGCCGGCCGGGCCGCCGTCCAGCACCCGGGCCAGCACGTCGGCCTGCTCCTGGGCGGCCCCGGCCAGCCCGTAGACCACCCCGGCGTGCTCGGCGCAGTCGCCGAGGGCGAAGATCCGCGGGTCGCCGGTGGCCAGCCGGTCGTCGACGACGATGCCGCGCGCCACCTCCAGCCCGGCCGCGCGGGCCAGGCCGGTCCGCGGGCGCACCCCGCAGGCGAGGACCACCAGGTCGGCGTCGAGCCGGATGCCGCCACCCGCTCCGGTGCGGGGGAAGCCCGCCGACAGCTCCACCGCCCGCACCCGCCGCTCCCCGGAGCCGGGCGCGGGCTCGGTGGTCAGCCCGCGCACCCGGCACTCCGTGTGGACCTCCACGCCGAGGTCCTCCAGGTGGCCGCGCAGCAGGGCGGCGGCGGACGCGTCGAGCTGCCGTTCCATCAGCCGCTCGCCCTGCTGGGCGAGCACGACACCCGCCCCCCGCCGGGCCAGGGCCCGGGCCGCCGAGACGCCGAGCAGGCCGCCGCCGATCACCACGGCCCGGCAGCCGGGACCGGCCGCGGCGGTCAGCGCCAGGCAGTCGTCCATGGTCCGGAACGCGTGGACACCCCGGGGAAGTTCGTGACCGTCCTCGGCGAACAGGCCGTGGAACGGCGGCAGCACCGGGTTGGAGCCGGTGGCCAGGACCAGGGCGTCGTAGGGCACCAGGGCGCCGTCGTCGCAGACCACCCGCCGCTCCGCCCGGTCGATGCGCACCACGCGCACCCCGCCGCGCCACCGCACGGTGCCGTCCGGCGGTGCGGGCAGGGCGATGACATGCGGCGGGTACTGCCCCGCCAGGACCTCGGCCAGCAGCACCCGGTTGTACGCGGCATGCGGTTCCTCGCCGAGCACGGTCACCTCGGGGCCGCCCTGCCGCGCCCCGAGCTGCTGTGCCAGCCGGGCACCGGCCATGCCGCCCCCGACGATCACCACCCGCGGTCTCGATGTCATGCCTTCGAGCGTGCGCGGGGGCTGTTACCCGTCCGCATCACCGTCGTTTCCCCCAGGGAACACTGACCTCAGCGGTCCGGGCGCCGGGCTGTGAGACCGGTGCGCCCGCGGGCGTCAGACGGGCGGTCCGGGCGGTCCGGGCGGCACGACCGCGTTGCGCACCTCGGCCAGCAGTTCCCGCATGGCCGCTTCCGCTTCCGCGGCCCGGCCGGAGGCGACCGCGCGGGCCACGGCCTCGTGCAGATCCAGCGCGTGGGGCCGGGGCTGCGGCGGCATGAGCCCGAGGGCGGTCCGGGCACGCAGCACCACGGCGACGACGTCGGCCAGGCCGCTGAACATCTCGTTGCCGCCGGCCCGGAGCAGCAGGGTGTGGAAGGCGATGTCCGTGTCGAGGAACGGGCCGAGCCGGCCGGCCTCGCCCAGTGTCCGCATCCGGGCGGCGAGCCGCTCGGCGAGTGCGCGCTGTTCCGCGGAAGCGTTGCGTGCGGCTGCTCCGGCGGCGGGGGGCTCGACGGCGGCCCGCAGCTCGGTGAGCGAGCGCAGCTGGTTCTCCCGGTCCGCACCGGACAGCCGCCACCAGATCACCCGGGGATCGAAGACGTTCCAGGAGGCGGGGGCCAGGACGGTGATGCCGACCCGGCGCCGGGACGCGACCAGCCCCAGGGACTCCAGCAGCCGCATGGCCTCGCGGGCCACGGTGCGCGAGACCCTGAAACGCTCCTGGATGCCTTCCAGCGTCAGGACGTGACCGGCGGGCAGCGCGCCGCCCGTGATCTCCAGGCCGAGGGTGTCGAGGACCGCCTGGTGCCGTGCACCGGTGCCGTCGTCCTCCCCCGCGCTCCGGTTTCCCGCCTGAGACCCCACTCCGGAAGGGTATCCCGGGAGCGGTCCCTTTCCCGGAGCCGGAGAACGGTGTTACCTTGCCGCGGCAATGGTCATACCTTTCGGAAGGGGCCTCGTGACACCCACCGCAGCACCCACCGGTCTGGTGGTGATGGGCGTCTCCGGGTGCGGCAAGAGCACCGTGGCCCGGCTGGCCGCCGAGCGCCTGGGCTGGGAGATGGACGAGGCCGATGATTTCCATCCTCCGCAGAACGTCGCCCGGATGGCCCGGGGCGTTCCGCTGACCGACCACGACCGGCTGCCGTGGCTGACCGCGCTGCGCGACCGGATGAGCGCACGTGCCGACGGCGGACGCTCCACGGTCCTCGCCTGCTCGGCGCTCAAGCGTTCCTACCGCGACCTGCTGCGCGGAGCCCGCTGCCGGGTCCGCTTCGTCTTCCTCGACGGAACCCCGCAGGCCGTCGCGGAACGCCTGGCGGGCCGCAGCGGGCACTTCATGCCCGCCTCGCTGCTGGAGTCCCAGTTCGCCGACCTGGAGCCGCTGGCCGGTGACGAGGACGGCGTCACCGTCGCCCTGACCGGAGCCCCGGAGGAGATCACCGGCGAGGCACTCGGCCGTCTCGGGCTCCTCGCGCCCCCTCCGGCCTGAAACCTCCCCTCACCACCTGTCCGGGCTGTGGGCCGGAAGGCGGATCGTGCTGCCGGTGCCCGGCATTCCGAGCGGCGGTGAGCGTGCCGGGCACGACCGAACCCCGCCCGGGCCCTCACCCGGGCCGGGGGGCCGCGCGGCCCGCGCCGTCCGCCGGGTCGCCGTCACCGGCCGTCTCCGCGCGTTCCACCCGCACCGCGCAGAGCTTGAACTCCGGCATCCGCGAGACCGGGTCGAGCGCCGGGTTGGTGAGCGAGTTGGCCCGGCCCGCGCCGGGCCAGTGGAAGGGCATGAACACCGTGTCCGCCCGGATCCCGGTGGTGATCCTGGCGGGTGCCATGGCCCTGCCCCGGCGGGAGACCACCGACAGCAGGTCGCCCTCCGCGGCGCCCAGCCGCTCCGCGAGCCGCGGGTGGAGCTCGACGAACGGGCCGGGCGCGGCGGCGTTCAGCTCCGCCACCCGCCGGGTCTGCGCGCCGGACTGGTACTGCGCCAGCACGCGGCCCGTGGTGAGCAGCAGCGGGTACTCGGCGTCGGTCTCCTCGGCCGCCGGCCGGTGCACGGCCGGGCTGAACCGGGCCCGCCCGTCCGGGGTCGCGAAGCGGTCCAGGAACAGACGCGGGGTGCCCGGGTGCGGCCCGGCTCCCCGGTCCCCGCCCTCCGCGGTCGCCGGGCAGGGCCAGAACACCCCGTCCTCCTCGGCGATCCGCCGGTAGGTGATGCCCGAGTAGTCGGCTTTCCCGCCGGCGGAGGCGCGGCGCAGCTCCTCGAACACCTCCTCGGGGTCGGTGGGGAAGCCCTTCTCCCAGCCCAGGCGGGCCGCCAGGTCGTGCAGCACCCGCAGGTCGCCGCGGCAGCCGGGCGGCGGGTCCACGGCCTTGCGGCGCAGCAGCACCCGTCCCTCCAGGCTGGTCAGGGTCCCGGTCTCCTCCGCCCACTGGGTCACCGGCAGTACGACGTCCGCCAGCCGGGCGCTCTCGGAGAGCACCACGTCGCACACCGCCAGGAAGTCCAGTGCCCGCATCCGCTCCTCGACGTGGGCGGCGCGGGGGGCCGACACCACCGGGTTGGAGGCGAGCAGCAGCAGGGCCCGCACCCCGTCGGGGGTGTCCCGGCCCAGGGCGTCCAGCAGTTCGTAGGCGCTGCGGCCCGGTCCCGGCAGGACCGCCGGGTCCACGCCCCACACACCCGCCACGTGCGCGCGGGCCGCCGGGTCGGCCAGCATCCGGTAGCCGGGCAGCTGGTCGGCCTTCTGCCCGTGCTCCCGGCCGCCCTGGCCGTTTCCCTGGCCGGTCAGGCAGCCGTACCCGGACAGCGGCCGTCCGGCCCGGCCGGTGGCCAGGCACAGGTTGATCCAGGCCCCCACGGTGTCGGTGCCCTTGGACTGCTGCTCCGGCCCCCGGGCGGTGAGCACCATCGACGACGGGGCGTCGCAGAACATCCGCACGCACTCCCGCAGCAGGGGCACCGGCACCCCGGTGATCCTCTCCACCAGCTCCGGCCAGTGCGCCATGGCCGCCGCCCGCGCCTCGGGCCAGCCGGTGGTGCGCGCGGCGATGAACTCCTCGTCCGTCCGGCCCTCGGCCACCACCAGGTGCAGCAGGCCCAGGGCCAGGGCCAGGTCGGTGCCCGGGCGCGGGGCGAGATGCAGGTCGGCGTGTTCCGCCGTGCGGGTGCGCCGCGGGTCCACCACGATCAGCCTGCCGCCGTTCTCCCGCAGTCCGGTGAAGTACCGCAGGGCGGGCGGCATCGTCTCGGCCGGGTTGGAGCCCACCAGGATGACGCAGCCGGTGCTCGGGATGTCCGCCAGGGGGAACGGCAGCCCGCGGTCCACCCCGAACGCCCTGGTGCCGGCCGCCGCGGCCGAGGACATGCAGAACCGGCCGTTGTAGTCGATCTGCGAGCTGCCCAGCACCAGCCGGGTGAACTTGCCCAGTGCGTAGGCCTTCTCGTTGGTGAGCCCGCCGCCGCCGAAGACCCCCACCGCGTCGGGGCCGTGCGCCGTCCGGGTGGCCGACAGCCCCGCCGCCACCCGGTCCAGCGCCTCCTCCCAGCCGGCCGGCTCCAGCTCGCCGGAGGCGCCGCGCACCAGGGGCGTGGTCAGCCGGCTTCCGATGGCCAGCACCTGCGGCGCGGTCCGTCCCTTGCCGCACAGCGCTCCCCGGTTCACCGGGAACGCGGCGCGCTCCTCCACCGCCACCCCGCCTGCCGTCTCCGGCGCGGGGCGCAGATTCATCCCGCACTGGAGGGCGCAGTACGGGCAGTGCGTCGGGACGGAGGTCCCGGCCGGGTCAGCGCTCATGCCTCCAGCGTGCTGCCGTCGTGTTACGGGCCGGGTCCGCCCGGTGTTACGGTGCCGGTGCGCTCCCCTCAGCGCGGCCGGAAGGCGGTGGTGAGCGCCCCGGCCCGCACCTGGTGACGCGCGGGCAACACGGCGGCAACACCGACGGCGCAGGCTGGGCGCATGGCCGTCGATACCTCTGCCCCCACCCTGGTCGCCGTCGCCCACGGCTCGCCGGACCCGCGGGCCCGGCACACCGTGGAGGCCCTGGTACGGCTGGTCCGCGCGCTGCGCCCGGGGCTCCCGGTCGCGCTCGGCCACCTGGAGACCGACCGTCCGCTGCTGAGCCGGACCCTGGCCGGGCTGCGCGGCCGCGTGGTGCTGGTGCCGCTGCTGTTCAGCCGTGGCTACCACGTCAAGCAGGACATCCCGGCGCAGCTCAGCGGCGCCCCCCATCTGACGGAGCCCGTCACCGCGGCCTGCCTGGGCCCGCACCCGCTGCTCGTCGAGGCGCTGTACCGGCGCCTGCTGGAGGCCGGCCTCCGGGCGGGCGCGCCGGGCGGCGCGTTGGTGCTGGCCGCCGCGGGCTCCCGCGACCCGGAGTCGGCCGCCGGGACCCGTCACACCGCCGACCTGCTGTCGGCCCGGCTCGGCGGGGTGCCGGTGCTGCCCGGCTACGCCTCCGCGGGCGGCCCGGCCGTGCCGGAGGCGGTGGAGCGGCTGCGGGCCCGCGGGCACCGGGAGATCGCCGTGGCCTCCTGCTTCGTGGCGCCCGGGTATTTCGCCACGCGCTGCGCGGCGGCCGCCCCGGGCGTGGTGTCCGCTCCGCTGGGCGCCCACCCGGCCCTGGCCCGGCTGCTGCTGCACCGCTACGACCAGGCGCTGGGCGTCACCGCGCCCCTGTGCGCCGGGCGGGTGCCGGCCGGCGCCCGGTGACGGCCCGGCCGGCGCGCCGGTGGCCGCCCGGTCCGGTTACGGTCGGTGCATGGACGCACGGAACGACAGGTTTCCGGGGTACCGGGACAGCGACGCCGAGCGCTTCGACCCCGAGCCGGACAAGCGCCCCGGCCGCACCACGTTCCAGCGCGACCGGGCGCGGGTGCTGCACTCCGCGGCCCTGCGCAGGCTGGCGGGCAAGACCCAGGTGGTCACCCCTGAGCCGGCCGGCCCGGGGCACGTCTGGGACGCCAGTCCCCGCACCCGTCTGACCCACTCCCTGGAGTGCGCCCAAGTGGGCCGGGAGCTGGGCGCGGCCTTCGGCTGCGACGCGGACCTGGTCGAGGCGGCCTGCCTGGCGCACGATCTGGGCCACCCTCCCTTCGGGCACAACGGGGAACGGGCGCTGGACGAGCTGGCGGCGCCGTGCGGGGGGTTCGAGGGCAACGCACAGTCGCTGCGGCTGATCTCCCGGCTGGAGCCCAAACGATTCCGCGGTCAGGAGCCGGTGGGCCTGAACCTGGCGCGGGCCACCCTGGACGCGGCCACCAAGTACCCGTGGCCGCGCGGCGGCCACCCGGACGGCCCCGGCTCCGTGAAGTTCGGTGTCTACCCCGACGACCTGCCGGTCTTCGACTGGATGCGGCAGGGCGCGCCCGAGGGGCGGCGCTGCTTCGAGGCACAGGTGATGGACTGGTCCGACGACGTCGCCTACTCGGTGCACGACGTGGAGGACGGCCTGCACGCCGGCCATCTGGACCCCAACATGCTGCTGGCCGAGCCCGAGCGGCTGGAGATCTTCGCGGTCGCGGCCCGCCGCTACGCCCCCGCCGGCGCCGGGCCGGCCGAGCTGGCCGCCGCGCTCGACCGGCTGCTGGACCAGGAGTGGTGGCCGCACGGCTACGACGGCACCGCCACCGCCCAGGCCCGGCTGAAGAACGCCACCAGCCAGCTCATCGGCCGCTTCTGCCTGGCCGCCGAGGGTGCCACCCGGGTGCGGTACGGATCGGGCCCGCTGGGCCGATACGCGGCCGAGCTGATCGTCCCGCGCGGCGCCCGGCTGGAGTGCGCCGTTCTCAAGGCGGTCGCCGACGTCTACGTCATGCAGCGCCCGGACCAGGAGCGGCTGCGCTCCCGGCAGCGGGAACTGCTCGCCGGACTCGGCGGGGAGCTGGGCCGCCGCGCCCCGGACGGCCTCGACCCCCAGTACCGCAGCCTGTTCGCCGCCGCCGGTGACGACACGGCGCGGCTGCGGGTCGTCGTGGACCAGATCGCCGCGCTCACCGACGCCTCCGCACGCTCCCTGCACGCGCGCCTCACCGCCCGCCGGGTGTGAGCCTCGCGGACACCGGTGGCTGTGCAGCCGCACATGCCCCGGCCGTACCGGCTGGGCAGCCGCAGCGAATCCGGACGCGAAGAATGGACAACCGCTTTCCACGGTGGTGGCGTATGCCGACCAACGGGGGCGGACCGACGAAGGTGTCACGTCCCTGTCATGGAGGGCTTCTGCGGATGAACAGTGGGAGCACGGCACACAAGGCCGTCACGGCACTGCTCGAACGCACCCGTGCCGGCCACGGAGGCGCGCTGGTGGTCCGGGCGGAACCGGGCCTGGGCACCAGCACACTGCTGGCTCGCGCCGCCGACAGCTTCCGGGACGGACTGGTCCTGCGCGCCCGCGGGGTGGCCGCCGAGACGGGCATCCCCTACAGCGGACTGCACGCGCTGCTCAGACCGGTTGCCGACCGCCCGCGCTCCGCCGCCCTGAGCGCCGCCCTGGAGCTGGGCGCCGCCCCGCCCGGCGGGAGCGGGCCCGTGCTGGCCGGTTTCCTCGCCCTGCTCCACCGGCTGGCCTCGGCCGGCCGGCCGGTGCTGGTGTGCGTGGACGACGCGCACCGGCTGGACGCCGCCTCCCGCGAGGCGCTCGGCTTCGCCGCCCGCCGGCTCGGGCAGCCACTGCCCGTGGCCGTGCTCGCGGGGCTGCCCCGGGACGGGGGCGCGGAGCCACGGTTCGCCGGGCTGCCCGTCGTCACCCTGCGGCCACTGGACGGGCCGGCCGCCGCCGCCCTGCTGGACCGGCTGCTGCCCCCGGGCACCGACCCCGCCGTCCGGGAGGCCCTGCTCCACGCCGGGGAGGGCAACCCGGGCCTGCTCACCGAATTCGTCCACCACCTCACCCCGCGGCAGCTGGCCGGCACCGAGCCGCTGCCCGACCCGCTGCCGGTCGGGGAGGCCCGGGACCGGGCGGCGGCTGCCCGGCTGGCACAACTGCCCCGGAGCACCCGGGCGTTGCTGCTGCTCGCCGCGGCCGCCACCGAACTCGCGGGCACCGCGCAGCTCGACGTGCTGGCCGGCGCCGCCGCGGCGGCCGGCCTGGACCCGGCCGCACTGGACCCGGCCGAGACCGCCGGAGCGGTCCGCCGCGAGGGCGACACCCTCCGGTTCGTCCACCCCCTGCTGCGCCGTGCCGCCTACTGGCAGCAGCCGCCCGACGGGCGTCGGACGGCTCACCGGCTGCTGGCCCGCGCCCTGTCCGGCCGCGGCCACCGGCTCCTGCGGCTGCGCCACCTGGCGGCGGCCTGCCCGGGGCCCGACCCTTCGCTCGGCGACGTCCTCGCCGACGAGGCGGCCCGCCGCCACCCCGGCACCCGGGACGGCCACGCCGAGCTGGCCGACGCGCTGCTGCGCGCCGCCGGACTCGCCGACGACGACCGGACGCGCGTCGTCCGACTGACCGCGGCGGCCGAGCACACCTGGTGCTCCGGACGCCCCCAGCGCGCCCGCGTCCTGCTGGACCGCGCCCGGGAGCTGCCCGCGCCGGACACCGAGCGCGGCCGGACCGAGCTGCTGCGCGGCACCCTCGAACTGAGCACCGGCATCGTCACCGACGCCCGCGAGGTGCTGATGGAGGCCGCCGCGATGCTCCAGGAGCACGCCCCGGACCTGGCGGCCCAGGCACTGCTGGGCGCCGCCGAGGCGTCCTGGGCGGCCGGCGACCCGCGCGGCTACCGGGGGGCGATCGAGGACCTGGCGTCCCGGGCCGAGCGGATCCCTCCGGTCGGCCAGGACCTGCCGACGGCGTACGCCGCGGGAATGGCCACCGTGCTGCGCGGACGCCTGGACCAGGCCGCGGCCCCGCTGCGGCGCGCGATCGGACTGGCGGTGCACGAGCGCTCCCCCCGGATGCTGATGCTGGCCAGTGGCGCGGCCCTGGTCCTGGGAGATGTCACCGCCGCGCGGGAGATCGGCACCAGGGCGGCCGCCGCCGCCCGCACCCGCGGGCCGGCCGTCCTCGTCCCCAGGGCCCTGGAGCACCTGGCCTACAGCGAACTGCGCACCGGCAACCACACCCGGGCCCGGGCCCACGCGCTGGCCGGGCTGGCACTGGCCGAGCGCACCGGGCAGCGCAACTGCGCCTCCCACCTGCACGCCGTGCTGGCCATGGCCGCCGCGATCGAGGGCGACGAGGACGGCTGCGTGCGGCACGCCCGCCGCGCGGACGCCGCCGCCGGTCCGCACGGGCTGGGCGTCGCGGCCACCCTCGCCCAGTGGAGCCTGGCGCGCTGCGACCTGGGGCTGGGCCGCGCCGGTGCGGCTGCCGCCCGTCTCGGTCCGTTGGTCAGCTCGGCCCCGGCACCGGGGCAGGGGCACTTCGCGCTGCGGATGCTGGCCATTCCCTGCTTCGTCGAGGCCTCCGTGCTGGCCGGGGATCCGGACCAGGCCCGCCCCGCCCTGGTGGACTTCGCCTGGTGGACCGGCGTCACCGCCGACCCGAGGGCCCCCGCCCAGCTGCTGCGCTGCCGTGCGCTGCTGGCCGAGCCGGACGCGTCCGCGGATCTGTTCGCCGCCGCGCTCGCCGAGCACACCCGGGTCGAGGGGGACTACGAGCGCGGGCGGACTCTGCTGCTGCACGGGATGGCCCTGCGCCGGCGGCGCAGACCGGGGGAGGCGCGCAGCGTGCTGCGCGAGGCGCTGCTGGCCTTCGAGCGCAGCAGGGCTACCGCCTGGGCCGAGCGGACCCGCGCCGAGCTGCGGCCGGCCGGGGAGGCCGCGGCGCCGGCCGTTCCGGACGCGCTGGCCGTCCTCACCCCGCAGCAGCTGCGCATCGCCCGCTGCGTGGCGGAGGGGGCGACCAACCGGGAGGTCGCCGCCCGGCTCTCGGTGAGCCCGCGCACCATCGACCACCATCTGCGGAACGTCTTCACCACTCTCGGGATCCGCTCGCGAGTGGAGCTGACCCGTTTCCTGGCCTCCGCCGGTGAGGGGTGAGGCGGCCCTGTGACCATGACATCGACCGACTGGACGGTATGCATTAGATCCCACTACGGCAACATCTCTGGAAAAGTCCAGTTCGCGCATCAAGAATGCTGGAGCGAGCCGCCCTTACCGCCCGCACAGGTGGAGGACCGTGATGTATCCAGTGTTGAAAGCGCGAGAGGCACGAGAGGCCGTTCCCTCGGGCTCGGGCTCGGAGTCGGAGGCCAAGGCTGTCCTGCGTCGCACCGCAGGCCACCTCCTGGACCGGCTGCCGCAGCTCACCGACGAGGTCGTGGCCCTCATCCGCAAGAACGAGCCCGCCTATCGCGAGCGGTCCGTCGACCCCGACGCGCTGTGGCAGGAGGTGCACCGCTCCCTGCACTACAACGTGGGCTGCCTGGTGCGCCCCCGGGAGATGCGGGAGTCGGCCCGGCGCTACTCGTGGCGCATCGGCACCGACCGGGCCGAACAGGGACTGCCGCTGGACGCCGTGCTGCACGCCTTCCGGCTCGGCGGCGGCGCCGTCTGGCAGAGCCTGCTGGACACCGCCGCCCGCCGCGACCCCGACGGCATGCGCCTGCTCGTGCACGTCGCCGGGGATGTCTGGAACTTCGTCGATGAGCACTGCTCGGTCGCCACGGAGGCCTACCGCCGCACCGAACGGGAGCTCAGCTGGCGGCGGGAGAACAAGTTGCGGCTGATGACCGAAGCACTCCTGAAGGGCACGGTCCGGATATCCGAGCTGCCGGAGATCGCGGCGGCCCTCGACCTGCCCGAACGGGCCCGGTACGCGGTGGCGGCCGTCTCGGGTCCGGCCCGCGCCGTCGTGCGCACCGGGCACGGGGTGCCCCGCAGCAACGCCGCCGTCCGGCTCCTGTGGCAGCCGGCCGACGGGACCGACCTGGGCATCGTGCTGCTGGGCGAGGGCGGACCGGAACAACTCGCCCGTGACCTCACCCCGCCGGCCCCCGGCCTCGGGGTCCGGGTGGGGCTCAGCCCCGCGGTCGACGGCCTGGCATCCATCGGCCAGGCCCGCACCCTGGCCGAGAAGGCCCTGCTGAGCTGCCCGGCGGACGGCGAGGTCGCACTGCTGCACGACCACCTCCCGGCCGCGCTGGTGGTCTCCTCGCCGGAGCTCAGCGCCGTCCTCACCGAACGGGTGCTCGGCCCCCTGCTGCGCCTGGAACCGGCCGACCGCGATCTGATGCTGGACACCCTCACCGCCTGGCTGGAGTGCGACGCCTCCGCGCAGCGCGCCGGGGAGCGGCTGTCCTGCCACCGCAACACCGTGCTCAACCGGCTGCGCCGGTACGAGCGGCTCACCGGCCGCTCACTGGGCCGGCCGCTGGAGACCGCCGAACTGTCCCTCGCCCTCACCGCGAGGAAGCTCCTGGGCCTGTGACACCGGCCGCCGCGGCAGGCACCGCCCGGTGCGGACGCCGGTGTGTCCGCACCGGGCCGTAGAATTCCGGCGTGGCGGGAAGGATCAACGACGACGACGTGAAGGCGGTGCGGGACGCGGTCCCCATCGACGCCGTGGTCTCGGAGTACCTCCAGCTGCGCGGCGCCGGCGGCGGCCAGCTCAAGGGCCTGTGCCCGTTCCACGACGAGAAGTCCCCGTCCTTCCACGTCAGCCCCAGCAAGGGCCTCTACCACTGCTTCGGCTGCCAGGAGGGCGGGGACACCCTCGACTTCGTGATGAAGCTGGAGCACCTGTCCTTCTCCGAGGCGGTGGAACGGCTGGCCTCCCAGGCCGGCATCACCCTGCGCTACGAACAGGGCGGCTACCGTCCCGGCCGTCAGCAGGGCGAACGCACCCGGCTCGTCGAGGCGCACAAGGCGGCCGCCCAGTACTACGCCGAGCAGCTGGAGAGCCCCGAGGCGGAGACCGGGCGCCGGTTCCTGGCCGACCGCGGCTTCGACGGGACCGCCGCCGCCCGCTTCGGGGTCGGCTACGCCCCGGCGGGCTGGGACCACCTGGTGCGGTTCCTGCGCGGCAGGGGCTTCACCGACAAGGAGCTCGTGCTCTCCGGCATCGCCCAGGAGGGCCGCCGCGGCCCCATCGACCGGTTCCGCGGCCGGCTGATCTGGCCCATCAGGGACATCACCGGGGAGACCATCGGCTTCGGCGCCCGCAAGCTCCGCGAGGACGACAACGGACCGAAGTACCTCAACACCCCGGAGACCCCGCTCTACCGCAAGTCCCAGGTGCTCTACGGCATCGACCTGGCCAAACGGGACATCGCCAAGCACAACCGGGCCGTCGTCGTCGAGGGCTACACCGACGTCATGGCCTGCCACCTGGCCGGTGTCACCACCGCCATCGCCACCTGCGGAACCTCCTTCGGCGCCGAGCACATCAAGATCCTGCGGCGGCTGCTGATGGACAGCTCCAGCTCGCACAGCGCCGGAGAAGTGGTCTTCACCTTCGACGGCGACGCCGCCGGGCAGAAGGCCGCGCTGCGTGCCTTCGAGGACGACCAGAAGTTCGCCGCCCGCACCTCCATCGCGATCACCCCCGGCGGCATGGACCCCTGCGACCTGCGCCTGGCACAGGGCGACGAGGCCGTCCGGGAGCTGGTCGAGGCCCCCGCCCCGCTGTTCGACTTCGCCATCCGCTCGGTCCTGCGGCATCACAACCTGGACACCGCCGAGGGCCGGTCGGCCGCCCTGGAGCACGCCGCCCCCATCGTCGCCCGGATCAAGGACGGCTCCCTCCAGCACGAGTACGCCGTCCGGCTCGCCGGGCTGCTCGGCATCCTCGACGAGACGTTCGTCGTCCGCCGGGTGGGCCGCGTGGCCCGCCGGGAACGGGAGCGGCGGGAGCCGTCCGGGCCCGGAGGGCCGCGGCCCCGGGGGCCGGCGCGCCACGAGTCCGCCCCGGCGCCGCGGGCCGCCGCTCCCGCCGCCGGACCCCGGGGGCCCGCCCTGCACCTGCGCAGCCCCGCCCACCGGGTCGAACGGGAGCTGCTCAAGCTCGCCCTGCAGTACCCCGGGCTCGTCTCGCCCGCCTTCGACGCCTACGGTGACGACGAGTTCACCGCCGCCCCCTACGTCGTGGTCCGTCAGGTGATCACGGCGGCCGGCGGCACCACCGGGGCCGGGGAGGAGTACCTGGCCCGGGTCCGGGACGCGGCCCCGGACGACACCGTCCGCGCCCTGGTCACCGAGCTGGCCGTGGAGCCGCTGCGCACCCCCCGGGAGCCGGACGCCGCCTACGCCGGGGAGCAGCTGGTCCGGGTCCGGCTGGCCGCGGTCGACCAGCGCATCACCGAGATGGAGGGCACCGCGCGGCGGCTGGAGGCCCAGGGGCGGACGGACGACGCCACCGCGGTGCGGCAGGAGCTGTGGGTGCTCCAGCAGTACGGCCGCGCGCTGCGCGAGAAGGGCGCGGCGGCCCTGTAACCCCCCGTGCGCGGGGTGTCGCACCGCGCCGGTGGGGAATACCACCGGTAACCCGCAGCCTGTGACCCGCTGTCCGGAAGGCGGACACAGGTTTCTCGTGGCCGTGGCGCGCCCGCTCCGGACCGGGGTGGTGCCCGCCCCGCCCGCGCCGTCCGATGGAGGTCGCCCAGTGCAGACCCGGTCCCTCACCAGCGCGGCCGTCACCGTGCCCGCCGCTCCACTGCGGCCGGTCCCCCTGGAACGGGTGCCCCGCCAGTCACCGCCACCCGGCCCGGCGCGACGCCGTTCGGCCCCGCGCTCCGGGGAGAGCGGGGGCGGCGGAGCCCCGGAGGATCTTCTGCGGCAGTACCTGCGGGAGATCGGCCGCATCCCGCTGCTGTCCGCCTCCGACGAGGTGGAACTCGCCCGGCGCATCGAGGCCGGGCTCTTCGCGGAGGAGAAGCTGTCCACCTCCACCGGCCTCGACGACCGGCTCGTCCTGGACCTCGACCGGCTGGTGGTGCGCGGCCGGCTGGCCAAGCGCCGGCTGGTGGAGGCCAATCTCCGCCTGGTGGTCTCCGTGGCCAAGCGCTACGCCGGGCGCGGACTGACCATGCTCGACCTGGTGCAGGAGGGCAACCTGGGACTGATCCGCGCGGTGGAGAAGTTCGACTACACCCGCGGCTTCAAGTTCTCCACCTACGCCACCTGGTGGATCCGGCAGGCCATGTCGCGGGCCATCGCCGACCAGGCCCGCACCATCCGCGTCCCGGTACACGTGGTCGAGCTGATCAACCGCGTGGTGCGGGCCCAGCGCGGCCTGCTCCAGGAGTGCGGCCAGGAGCCGACGACCGCTCAGATCGCCGAGCGGGCCGGCCTGACCCCCGCCCGGGTCGACGAGATCCTCCGGCTGGCCCAGGACCCGGTCTCCCTGCAGTCGCCGGTGGGGGAGGAGGACGACCTCAGCCTCGGGGACCTCATCGAGGACGCCGACGTGCCCTCACCCGTCGAGTCCGCCGCCTTCCTGCTGCTGCGCGAGCAGCTGGAGGCCGTGCTGTCAACCCTCGGCGACCGGGAGCGCCGGGTCGTGGAACTCCGCTACGGCCTGGCCGACGGGCGCCCCAGGACTCTGGAGGAGATCGGCCGGCTCTTCGGTGTCACGCGCGAACGCATCCGCCAGATCGAGCACAAGACCCTCGCCAGGCTGCGCGGCCACGCCTACGCCCAGCATCTCCGGGGGTACCTGGAGTGACGCGCGGACGCATTGCGGGGCAGCGCCTCTAGGCTCGGGGGCATGGGTCCCTTCCCGGTCGCCGCTGTCGTCAAGGTGCTGGCGGTACTCGCCGCGCTGTGGCTGCTCCTGGTCGTGCTGGCCTGGGCCTTCCAGAGCAGGCTGATCTACCTGCCGGACACCTCCGCTCCCGCACCGCCCGGCACGCCGGGCCTGGAGGAGGTCGGCTACCGCACCGGCGACGGGCTGGAGCTCAGCGGCTGGTTCCTTCCCGCCCGGGGCGAGCCGGTCACCACCGTCGTCGTGGCCAACGGCAACGCCGGGAACCGCGCCAACCGCCTGCCGCTGGCCGAAGGGCTGGCGGAACGGGGCCACTCGGTGCTGCTGACCGACTACCGCGGCTACGGAGGCAACCCCGGGAGCCCCGGCGAGGAGGGGCTGATCGCGGATCTGACGGCCGCTGTCGACTACGCGGCCTCCCGCCCGGACACCGACCCGGACCGCATCGTGCTGCTGGGGGAGTCGGTGGGTTCGGGGGTGGCCGCGGCCGTCGCGGCCCGGCAGCCGCCGGCGGCCCTCGTGCTGCGCTCGCCCTTCCCGGAGCTGGCCGATGTGGCCCGCACCCACTACCGGTTCCTGCCGGTGGGCCTGCTGCTGCGCGACCGCTTCGAGACCGGCGCCCGGCTGGCCCGCTACGACGGCCCGCTGCTGGTGGTCGCGGGCGACGACGACTCGATCGTGCCCACCGGCCTGTCCCGCGAGGTCGCCGAGAACCACGACGGCCGGTACGCCGAGATCGCCGGCGCCGGTCACAACGACGCGGCGCTGCTGTCCGGCCGGGAGTTCCTCGACGCGGTCGACACCTTCCTGCGCGAGGCCGTCTGAGGACACGGACCGCTCAGCCGAAGGCGCCGGGGTGGAGCTGTTCGCGGACGGCGGCGTACTGCTGGTGGACCGCGGCGCCGACGGCGAGCTCGTCACCGGCGTGGAAGCTCTGCCCCTCGGCGGGCCGCCACTGCGGCGGTGCCTCGGGGGAGGCGGTGCCCTGCTCGGCGCCCAGCGCCCAGGCCGCCTGCCGGGCCGCGCCCAGCGCCGTGTAGTCGGCCGGGACGGGGACGATGACCTGCGCGCCCAGCAGGGCGGGGGCCAGCGACCGCACCGCCGGGAGGCCGGCGGCGGGGCCCAGCAGGAAGACCCGTTCGATCCGCACGCCCCGGCCGCGCAGCACCCCGGCGGCGTCGGCCAGCCCGCACAGCATGCCCTCGAAGGCGGCCCGTGCCAGGTGCTCCGGTTTCATGCTCTCCCGGCGCAGCCCCGACAGGGTGCCGGCGGTGTGCGGCAGGTCGGGGGTGCGCTCCCCGGCGAGATAGGGCAGCAGCACCAGCCCGTGGGCGCCGGGGGTGGACCGCAGCGCGAGTTCGGACAGCCCGGCCAGGTCGCAGCCGAGCAGATCCGCGGTGCCCCGCAGCACCCGGGTGGCGTTCAGCGTCCGCACCACCGGCAGGTGCATGCCGGTGGCGTCGGCGTAGGAGGTGATGGTGCCGCTGGTGTCCGCCAGCGCCTCGTGGTGCACCGCGCACACCGAGCCGGAGGCGCCCAGCGAGATCACGGCATCGCCGAGGCCGACGCCCAGCCCGAACGCGGCGGCCATGGTGTCCCCCGTGCCGGCGGAGATGAGCAGCCCTTCCGGGGTGTGCCCGGCCGGCTGGGCCGGGGCGAGCACCTCGGGGAGCGACACGGGGTGGCCCAGGGCCAGTTCGGCGAGGTCCGGGCGCCAGGACTCGGCGATCGCCGACCAGTAGCCGGTCCCCGACGCGCCGCCGCGGTCGGTGGTGCGCCGCTCGGGGCGGCCCAGCAGCTGCCAGACCAGCCAGTCCTGCGGCTGGAGCACTTCGGCGGTGCGCCGGGCCGCTTCGGGCTGCTCGTTGCGCAGCCGGCGCAGCCAGGTGACGGGGTGACCGGACTGCGGCACCAGGCCGACGGCCTCCGCCCACGCCTGCCGCCCGCCCAGGCCGTCGATGAGCCCGGCGATGGCGGACAGCGCCCGGTCGTCGCCCCCGCCCGGCGCGGGGAGCACGGGGCGTCCCGCGCCGTCCAGGGCCACCAGGCCGTGCGGCTCGGCGGCGACGCCGATGGCGGCCACGCCCTCCAGCAGGCCGCCGTCCGCCGCCTCCCCGAGGGAGAGCAGCCAGGACTCCGGCGCGGCCTCGCCGTCCGGGTGTCCGGCGTGGCCGTGCCGGATGACCTCTCCGGTACCGGCGTCACAGACGACGATGCGGGTGTATGCGGACGAGCTGTCCAGACCGGCGACTATCCCCATGAGCCGATCATGCCTCATTCCGGGCCCCGCCGGGCGGAGGCGGGTCAGCGGCGCACGGCCACCTTCCCCCGGTCCTCGCTCCGCGCGGAGCCGCCGGGCGCGCGGCCGGCCCGGAAACNACCGCCGCGCGGCGGGCTCGGTCCAGCGGGCGGCGAAGGTGCCGGCGATCACCATGATCAGCACGTAGGCGGTGGCCAGCGGGGCGATCCGCGGCTCCACGCCGGTGGCCAGCCCGGCGATGACGATGGAGAACTCGCCCCGGGCGACCAGCGCCCCGCCGGCCCGGAACCTGCCGCGGGGGCCGATGCCGGCCCGCCGCGCGGCGTACCAGCCGGTGCCGATCTTGGTGAAGGTCGTCACGACGGCCAGCAGCAGGGCGGGCACCAGCACCGCCGGGATGTCGCCGGGAGCGGTGGACAGGCCGAAGAACACGAAGAACACGGCGGCGAACAGGTCCCGCATGGGGGTCAGCAGGCGACGCGCGTGATGCGCGACCTCCCCGGACAGGGCGATGCCGACGAGGAACGCGCCCACCCCGGCGGAGACCTGGAGGCGTTCGGCGATGCCGGCCACCAGGAGGGTCAGGCCCAGCACCACCAGCAGCAGCATCTCGGGGTTGTCCGAGGAGACCGCCCTGCTCAGCAGCCGGCCGTGGCGCAGGGCCACGTAGAGCGCGAGCCCGGCGGTGCCCAGCGCCACCGCCAGCGTGACGCTGCCGCCGGCCAGCCCGATCCCGGCCAGCACGGTCGTCAGGACCGGCAGGTAGACGGCCATGGCGAGGTCCTCGATCACCAGGACGCTGAGCACCACGGGGGTCTCGCGGTTGCCGAGCCGCTTGAGGTCGGTGAGGACCTTGGAGATGACACCGGAGGAGGAGATGTAGGTGACGCCGGCCAGCGCCAGGGCCCCGGCCGGCCCCCAGCCGAGCAGCAGCGCGGCCACCGCGCCGGGCGTCGCGTTGAGCACGAAGTCGACCAGGCCCGACGGGTACTGCTTCTTGAGGTTGTCCACCAGCTCCGAGGCGCTGTACTCCAGACCCAGCATGAGCAGCAGGAGGATCACGCCGATCTCGGCGCCGATGTGGAAGAAGTCCTCGCTGGCGCTCAGCGGCAGCAGCCCGCCGTTGCCGAAGGCGAGCCCGCCCAGCAGGTACAGCGGGATCGGGGACAGGCCGAAGCGTCCCGCCAGCCGCCCGACCAGGCCGAGGCCCAGGACGACGGCCCCCAGTTCGATGAGCAGTATCGTCGTGTCGTGCACGGTCAGGCTCCGGAGATGATCTCGGCGAGGTCCCGCACACCCTCCCGGGTGCCGACCACGAGCAGTGTGTCCCCGGTCTCCAGCCGGAAGGCCGGGGTGGGGGAGGGGTGGGCCCCGGTGCGGCGCAGCACGGCCACGATGGACGCCCCGGTGCGGGTCCGGGCGCGGGTGTCGCCCAGCGGTCGGCCGCGGTAGGGGGAGTCGGCTCCCAGCGGGATGCGCTCGGTCACCAGGTCGAGCCCGGGCACGCCGTCGGGAAGTCCGCCCGCCTCGGGTTCGGGCAGTATCAGGGCGGCGAGCCGTCCCGCCTCCTCGGGCTCCAGCGGAACAGTGGCGCGGCAGGCGTCCGGGTCGTCGGCCTCGTAGAAGCCGATGAAGCGCCGGCCGTCCTCGTGCGCGACCACGGAGATGTGGCCGCCGGCCCGGGTCTCCATGTCGTACTGCGTGCCGACGCCGGGCAGCGGGGTGCGGCGGGTGCCCACGATGGCCTCCAGGGGGTCCGGACCGGTTCCGCCCGGGATCGCCCGGCGCGGGTCGCGGTGAGCATAACGCGGCAGGTCCGCCGCGCCTTCCCGGCAGGCGGCGCTGTCAGCGGCCGGCGCTGGGGTCGCCCGCATGAACGGCTTCTCCTCCCTCGCCCGCACGGTCCTGCTCGCCGACGACCAGGACGCCGCCCTGGCGTTCTACCGGGACGTGCTCGGCTTCCGGGTCCTGCACGACGAGACCACCGGCGGCTACCGCTACCTCCACATCGGCCTGCCCGGCGACAGCGCCGGGCTGTGGCTGATGGAGCCCGGCGGTGAGCGGGAGCGCGCGCTGGTGGGCCGGCAGAGCGGCGGGCAGCCGCTGCTGGTGCTCTACACCTCCGACGCCGCCGCGGTGGGCGCCCGGCTCCGGGAGCGCGGGGTGCGGGTGTGGGCGGAGCAGGAGGGGAGCGCCGGCCGTTCGCTTCACTTCGCCGACCTGTACGGCAATGTGCTGGTGGCCGCGGAGTTGCCCGGCGCCGGAGAGGACGAGTGAACTGCCCGGACCAGCGGGGATATTGACAGTCCCGCTCCGTCACAGGACGCTGCGGGCATGAGCGACGACAGCCATCTGGCCCGGGAGATCGCCACCCAGCCCCGGGACTGGCACACGGGGGCGGCCCGGGCCGCCGTCCACCGGGAGCTGCTGCCGCGGCCGGGGGAGCGGGTGGCGGTGACGGGCTGCGGCACCTCCTTCTTCATGGCGCAGTGCTACGCCGCCCTGCGGGAGGACGCCGGCCAGGGGCTGACCGACGCCTGGCCGGCCGGCGAGCACCGGCTGGCCCGGGGCTACGACCGGGTCCTGGCCCTGACGCGCTCCGGCACCACCACCGAGGTGCTGCGTGCCCTTCGGGCCGCCGACGGCGTGCCCCGCACGGTGATCACGGCTGTCCCGGATGCCCCGGCCACGGCACTCGCCGCGACGATCGCCCTGCCGGAGGCGGACGAGCGGTCCGTCGTCCAGAGCCGCTTCGCGACCACCGCCCTGGCGCTGCTGCGCGCCTCGCTGGGGGAGGACATCGCCCCGGCCGCCGCCGACGCGGCGGCCGCACTGGCCGCCGGTCCCGAGAGCCTCGGTCCGGCGGCCACGGCCGGACAGGTGACCTTCCTCGGCCGGGGGTGGACCTGCGGGCTGGCGGCCGAGGCGGCCCTGAAACTGCGCGAGTCCGCGCAGGCGTGGGCCGAGAGCTATCCGGCCACGGAGTACCGGCACGGCCCCATCAGCATCGCAGGGCCGGGCCGGGTCACGTGGGCGCTCGGAGAGGTGCCGGACGGGCTCGCCGATCAGGTCCGGGCGACGGGCGCCCACTTCGAGCACGCCCCGGGCGTGGATCCGATGGCCGAGCTGGTGCGAGTGCACCGGCTGTGCCTGGTGCGGGCGCGGGCGGCCGGCCTGGACCCGGACGCCCCGCGGCACCTGTCCCGCTCCGTCGTCCTCGGCTGAACGCCGTGCCACTGGTGCCGATGCGGGCGGTGGCCGCCGCCGCCCGCCGGGCGGGCCGCGGGCTGGGGGCGTTCAACGTCGTCCAGCTCGAACACGCCGAGGCGATCACCGAGGGCGCGCGCCGGGCGGGTCTGCCGGTGGTGCTCCAGGTCTCCGAGAACACCGTGGACTACCACGGCTCCCCCGGCCCGCTGCTGCTGGCGCTGCTGCGCCTGGCCGAGGAGATGGAGGCCGAGGCGGTGGTGCACCTGGACCACGCCACCCGTCCCGCACTGGTCCGGCAGGCCGTGGAGCTGGGGGTGCGGTCGGTGATGGTGGACGCCTCCGCGCTGCCGTACCGGGAGAACACCGGCCGCACGGCCGAGCTGGCCGCCTGGTGCCACGAACAGGGGGTGTGGGTGGAGGCCGAACTGGGCGAGATCGGCGGCAAGGACGGCGTGCACGCCCCGGGCGTGCGCACCGACCCGGGGGAGGCCGCGGACTTCGTCCGCGCCACCGGGGTGGACGCGCTGGCCGTCGCGGTCGGCTCCTCGCACGCCATGGCCACCCGGGACGCGGTGCTGGACGACCGGCTGATCGCCGAGCTGGCCGCCCGCCTGCCGGTTCCCCTGGTGCTGCACGGCTCCTCGGGGGTTCCGGACGCCGGGCTGGCCTCGGCGGTGCGGCACGGCATGCTCAAGATCAATATCGCCACGCACCTCAACCGGGTGCTCACCGGGACGGTCCGCTCCGCCCTGGCGGCCGACCCGGCGCTGATGGACCCGCGCCGCTGGTTCGCCCCCGCCCGGGAGGCGGTCGCCGCCGAGGTGGCCCGGCTCCTGACGGTTCTGGCCCCCGCCTCCTGACACCGGGGGCGGTGCTCAGGCGGCCTTCGGCGGACGCTCGTCCTGTTCGCCTCCGGCGCCGGCCGGGCCGGGGGCCGCGCCCTCGGGGGCCGCCTGGCCCGCCGCGCGGGCGCCGAGGTGATCGACGAGCCGCAGGACCTCCATCGGCAGCGGGAAGATCAGCGTGGAGTTCCGCTCGCCGGCGACTTCGGTGAGGGTGGACAGCAGCCGCAGCTGCATGGCCGCCGGGTGGACCTCCAGCACCTCCGCGGCGCGGCCGAGCGTGTCCGCCGCCTCGAACTCGCCGTGGGCGTGGATCACCTTCGCCCGCCGGTCCCGCTCGGACTCGGCCTGCCGGGCCATCGCCCGGCGCATCGACTCCGGCAGCTCGACGTCCTTCACCTCCACCAGGGTCACCTTCACCCCCCACGGGTCGGTGACCTTGTCGATGGTCTCCTGCAGCCGCTGGTTGATGTCGTCGCGCCTGGCCAGCAACTCGTCCAGGTCGGTCTGGCCGAGGACGCTGCGCAGGGTGGTCTGGGCGATCTGGGAGGTGCCCTGGATGTGGTTCTCGATGGCGACCACCGAGCGCACCGGTTCCACGACGTTGAAGTACGTCACGGCGTTGACCCGGATGGTGACGTTGTCCTTGGTGATGATGTCCTGGGCGGGGATGTCCATGGTCACGGTCCGCAGCGAGACCTTCACCACCTTGTCCACGACCGGGATGATGAAGAAGAGCCCCGGTCCCTTGGCGCCGATCACCCGGCCCAGGCGGAATGTCACGCCGCGTTCGTACTCCTTGGCGATGCGGACCGCCGCGGCGAGCAGGATCACCAGCACCAGGCCCAGCAGGACCCAGGCGATCACGGAGTTGTTCACGGTTGCTCCTCTTCTCCTCCCGCGTCCGCCGCGGGGAGGGTCTCGACGATCAGGGTGATGCCGTCCACGGCGACGACGCGGGCGGTGGTGCCGGGACGAAGCGGTTCGCCGTCGCCGCTGCGGACGCGCCACCAGGCGCCCTCGAACCGGGCCTGGCCACTGTCGCCCTCGGCGGTGTCCACGGTGAGTTCCCGCCCGAGGAACGCCTCGTAGCCGCTGACCGGCCGGGAGCGCCGGGCGCGCCAGGCGAGCCGGCCGGCGAGCACCGCTCCCAGCCCGATGACCACCACGGTGGGGATCAGCACCACCGGGTCGACCTCCATCTGTCCCTCGAACAGGAACAGGCCGCTGAACAGCAGGGCGATCGAGCCCCCGGCGGCGAACACCCCCACGCCGGGGGTGAACACCTCGCCGAGGAACAGCGCTCCGGCCAGCACCAGCAGGGCCAGACCGGCGGCGTGCACGGGCAGGACGGCCAGGGAGAAGAAGCCGAGGACGATCAGGACCGCGCCGATGGCCCCGCCCAGGCCCATGCCCGGGGAGGCGAACTCGAAGATGATCGCCAGGGTGCCGAGGGACAGGAAGAGGAAGGCCAGGTTCGGGTCGGCCAGGAGCTGCCGGAGACTCTGGAGGAAGCCCATGTCATGGCTCACCACCCGGGCGTCGGCGGTGTCCAGTGCGACCGTTTCGCCGGTGGCGAGGGTGACCTCGCGGCCGTCGATGTCCGACAGCAGGCTCTCCCTGCTCTCGGCCAGGAGATCGGCCGCGCCGATGTCCACGGCCTCCCGGGCGGTGGCGGAGCGGGCCTCGCGCACGGTCTGCTCGGCGAACTCCACGTTGCGGCCCCGTTCGGCGGCGACCGACGCGGCGTAGGCGGCGGTGTCATTGATGATCTTCTCGTCGGCCGCCTCGCCGGCCTCCATGTCCACCGGGGTCGCGGCGCCGATGGTGGTGCCCGGCGCCATCGCCGCGACGTGCGAGGAGAAGGTGATCAGCGCCCCGGCGGATGCCGCACGGCCCCCCGGCGGGGTCACATGCACCACGACCGGTACCGGGGCGTCCAGGAACTCCTGGACGATCTCGCGCATCGAGGTGTCCAGCCCGCCGGGGGTGTCCATCTCCACCAGCAGGGCGGCGTGTCCCTCCTCCGCGGCCCGGTCCACGCCCTCGGCGAGGTAGTCGCTGATCACCGGGGTGATGGTGCCGTCGACGCGGGCGAGCAGCACCGTCGGCTGCTGGGCCATCGCACCGGCCGGGACAAGCACCAGCCAGGCCACCGCGAGCAGCCCGGTGAGCAGTCGTCGCAGCGGCGGTCCGGTGGATGTCGTGGCGTTCATGTGCTCCGCTCGTCACCCCGAATGGCCGTGATGCCGGGAAAGTGACGGTTGCCTCGCCGGGGCGGTGTTGAAACCCCGCCACGCCCCTTGTGTGCCGGAAGGTGCGCCGGCTCCGCGTGAAGGTGAGCCGGTGCCCGCTTCGGCGCCGTTGTGCGGTGTATGCCCCGCGGCGCCGGGCACCCGCCCGGAGGCGCAGATCCCGCGCGTGTTTGCCATCGCGCGGCGCGGTCCTTATCTTCGGAAGGGGGAGCATACCCCCGGGGGTATAAAGGGAAGGTTTGGGACATGACACCCGAAGTCGATCTGACCACGTTCGCCGCCGCTCACGCCGAGGGCGCTTTCGTCGTGGATGTGCGCGAGGTGGGCGAATACACCTCCGGACACGTCCCGGGGGCGGTTCTGATGCCGCTGGCCACCGTTCCGGCCGGTATCCCCGAGCTGCCCAGGGGCCGTCCGGTCTACGTCATCTGCGCCAGCGGCAACCGCAGCAGGAGCGCGACCGACTGGATGCGCTCCCAAGGGGTGGACGCGCACTCGGTGGCCGGCGGGACCGGCGCCTGGGCCCGGTCCGGCCGGCCGCTGGAGACCGGGCGGAGCCAGAACGTCTCCTGAGCCCGGATGCCGCCCGCCAGGCACACAGCAAGGAGGGCCCGACATCATGTACACCGTCCAACCGATCGACACATCCACGCTCGGCGACCGCAGCTACCTCGTCCACGACGGCACCACGGCGCTGGTCGTGGACCCGCAGCGGGACATCGACAGGGTGCTGGAGGCGGCCCGGGAGGCCGGGGTCCGCATCGGCCACGTCTTCGAGACCCACATCCACAACGACTACGTGACCGGAGGGCACGCGCTGGCGCAGGAGACCGGCGCCGCCTACCACGTCAACGCGGAGGACCCGGTCGACTTCGAGCGGATGCCCGTCTCGGACGGCGAGATCGTCGACGTCTCGCCGGTCCTCGCCGTCCGGGCCATCGCCACCCCGGGCCACACCCACACCCACCTCTCCTACGAGCTCCGGGCGGACGGCCGCCCGGTGGGGGTGTTCACCGGGGGGTCGCTGCTCTTCGGGTCCACCGGCCGTCCCGACCTGCTCGGCCCCGAGCACACCGACACCCTGGTCCGGGCCCAGTACCGGTCCGCCCACCGGCTGGCCGGTGAGATCCCGGAGGACGCGGAGATCTTCCCCACTCACGGCTTCGGCAGCTTCTGCTCCTCCACCCAGGCCGAGGGGGTCAGCTCGACCATCGCCCACGAGAAGCGGGTCAACCCGGTGCTGACCAGCAGCGAGGCCGACTTCGTCGCCGACCTGCTGGCGGGCCTCGACGCCTATCCCGCCTACTACGCGCACATGGCCCCCGCGAATCTCGCGGGCCCGGGTGCCCCCGATCTCACACCGCCGGAACCGGCCGACCCGGCCGAGCTGCGCTCCCGCATCGAGGCGGGGGAGTGGGTGGTGGACCTGCGCTCCCGCACCGCCTTCGCGGCCGGACATCTGCCCGGCTCGCTCTCCTTCGGCCTCGACGGCAGCTTCGCCACCTACCTCGGCTGGATCATCCCCTGGGGCACCCCGCTGACCCTGCTGGGCGAGACCCCGGAGCAGATCGAGGAGGCGCAGCGCGAGCTGGCCCGCATCGGCATCGACCGGTCGGCGGGCGGCGCCACCGGAACTCCGGAGGAGTGGACCGGCGGGCGCCCGCCGGGCGTCCTGCCCACCGCCTCCTTCGGTGACCTCGTCGAGGCCCGGACAGAGGGGCGGGACGAGGGCATGGTGGTGCTCGATGTCCGCCGCGACCTGGAATGGTCCGAGAGTCACCTGCTGGGCGCCGTGCACATCCCGTTGCACCAGCTGCTGCGCCGGATGGACGAGGTGCCGCCCGGCCGGGTCTGGGTGCACTGCGGGTCCGGCTACCGGGCGACCGCGGCCGCCTCCCTGCTGGCCGCGAACGGCCGCGACGTGGTCGCCGTCAACGACGAGTTCGCCAACGCCGCGCAGGCCGGAGCCGTCCTGGAGTCCGCCGCCGCGTGACACCGGGACGCACGGTCCCGGGCGGGCCGCGCCCTCGACGGGGAGACCGGGAGAAGGCGCGGGGCCGTCCGGGAACACTTCCGGCCCGGATGCGGTTGCTATACCCGTAGGGGTATAGAGAAGGGAACGCCCATGGCATCGGTAGAGCTGACCAAGGACAACTTCGATGAGATCGTCTCCGGCGACAAGACCGTCCTCATCGACTTCTGGGCCGCCTGGTGCGGGCCGTGCCGGATGTTCGCCCCCATCTTCGAGAAGGCGGCGGAGAACAACCCGGACATCGTCTTCGGCAAGGTCGACACCCAGGCTCAGCAGGAACTGGCCGCCGCCTTCCAGATCTCCTCGATCCCCACGCTGATGGCGATCCGGGACAACGTCGTGCTCTACGCCCAGCCCGGGGCGCTGCCCGCACCGGCGCTGGACGAGCTGATCGGCAAGATCCGTGCGGTCGACATGGAGGATGTCCGCAGGCAGCTGGCCGCGCAGTCGGCGGCGAAGTGAGCGCAACCGGACGGCTGCCGGTGACCGCCGGCAGCCGTCCGGGCCAGTGACAGCGGAAACCGCGGAAAACGGAGGACACATGGACAGCGGAGCGTGGGACGAGCGGTACACCGCCACCGAACTGGTCTGGGGGCGAGAACCCAACGCCTGGATCGCCCGCGAGACCGCGGACCTGCCGCCCGGGCGGGCCCTGGATCTCGCCGCCGGCGAGGGCCGCAACGCCCTGTGGCTGGCCGGCCGGGGCTGGTGGGTGGACGTGGTGGACTTCTCGTCCGTCGCCCTGGACCGCGGCCGGGAACTGGCCGCCGCGCTGCCCGGCGAGGCGGCCGGCCGGCTCACCTGGGTGCGGGCCGATGTGCTGTCCCACCGGCCCCCGCGAGGTGCGTACGACCTGGTCGTGATCGCCTATCTGCACCTTCCGGCGGGCGAGCGGCGGCCCGTGCTGCGCCGGGCCGCGGAGGCCGTCGCTCCCGGCGGCACCCTGCTGGTCATCGGCCACGACATGGCCAACCTCACCGAGGGAACCGGCGGCCCGCAGGACCCCCGGGTGCTGTTCACCTCCGACGACGTCCTCGCCGACGTGGCGGGCACCGGTCTGGAGACCGAAAGCGCCGGGCGGCTGCGGCGCCCGGTCGCCGCCGGCCCCGGCCGGACGGCGGGCGAGGCCGTCGACGCCGTGGCGCGGCTGCGCCGGCCGCCGGGCGGGAAGAGCTGACCTCCCCCTGGCCCGCCCCCGCCGGCGAACGGTTACCGGCTTCCGGAGGAGTTCTCCCCGGCGGCCGGTTCCCGGCGCATCAGGTCCTCCAGTGTCTCGACGGTGGAGGTGGCGGCGGTGGCGAAGGGCTCCAGGACGGTGTCCGCGCCCGTGGCCCGCAGCTGTTCGGCGTCCCGCGCGGTGTGCGCGGTCAGGGCCACCCGGCCGGTGAAGCCGTGCTCCCGCAGGCCGTGCAGCAGGGCCTTGTTCGTCTCCAGCAGGGGGACCGTGCTGACCACGCACCGGGCCCGGCCCAGCGGCAGCGCCTCCAGGAAGTGGGCGTCCTCCGCGCTGCCGAACACCGCGGTGACCCCGGGCCGTTCGTTGTTCGTCACCAGGTGGGGGTCGAAGTCGACGGCCAGCACCCGGTGGCCGCCGCGGGCCAGCCGGTCGGCCACGTGCCCGCCGAACCGGCCCAGACCGTAGAGGATCACGTCCACGTCGCGGTCCGCGCCGTCCTCGTCCGGCCGCTCGCTGCCGGCCCGGTCGAATCGCGACATCCAGTGTCCGATCCGGGCGTAGATCTGGTGCGAGTACAGGATCAGGTAGGTCGAGCCGCCGATGGTGATCAGCCCGACGACCGTGATCAGGCTGACCGTGGCGTTGGTGATGTGCCCCAGACTGAGCCCCAGGGCGGCCAGGATGAGCGAGAACTCGGAGATCTGCGCGACCGTGAGCCCGGAGAGGAATCCGATCCGGGCGGGGTAGCGCATCGCCACCATGATCACGACGACGATCAGCGGGTTGCCGATCAGGACGAACGCCGACAGCACTGCGGCGTCGGTGAGCTGCCGGGCCGCGTCGGCGAACTCCAGGCCGGCGCCGAGCTCCAGGAAGAAGAACAGCAGCAGGAAGTCGCGCAGGCTGACCAGGCGGGCCCCCAGGGCGTCGCGGTAGTGCGTGGTGGCCAGCGAGATACCGGCCAGGAACGCCCCCACCTCGGAACTGAACCCGAGCCACTCGCTCAGCGCCGCGACGGCCACCGCGTAGGCCACCCCGAAGAGCACCAGCAGTTCCTGGGAGCGGGCGATGTGCGGGAGCAGCCACGGCAGCACCCACTTCATGAGGACGGCGATGCCTGCCAGCAGGCCGACGCCCTTCACGGCGGTCAGCGCGATGTCGTGGCCCAGGCTCTCGCCCGTCGGCTGCCCGAAGGCGGTCAGCGCGATCATCACCAGCACGACAACGATGTCCTGCACGATGAGGAAACCGATGGCGATGCGCCCGTGCAGCGTCTCCAGCTCCCGCTTGTCCGACAGCAGTTTCACGATGATGATCGTCGAGGAGAAGGTCAGGGCGATCGCGACGTAGAGGGCGGTCACGTTGTCCATGCCCAGGGCCCGCGCGATGAGATAGCCGACGCCCGAGGTGAAGACGACCTGGCCCAGGCCGGTGGCCAGGGCGATCGGCCCGGTGGTCCGGATCAGGTGCAGGTCCAGGCGGAGGCCGACCAGGAACAGCAGGATGGCGATGCCCAGCCGGGCGAGCAGTTCGATGGTGCCGTCGGCCGTGACCCAGCCCAGGCCGGTCGGCCCGACCAGGATGCCCACGCCGATGAAGGCGACGATCAGCGGCTGGCGCAGCCGGGTGGCCAGCAGCCCGGCCAGCGCGGAGATGGCCAGGACGGCGGCGATGAGCGGGAAGTCGTGCAGGTCCATGGGGTTTCCGCCGATCAGGACGAGGGACGGACGAACGGGGGGCGGGGCGGACGGGCGGCCGTCCGGGCCGGAGCGGGCGGGCTGTGGATCATGCCCGCGTCCCCCGGACCACGAGAACGTCCGCCGGGGCTTCCCGGATCACGTGCTCCGCCACGCTGCCCAGCAGCACGTATCCCAGCTTCGAGTGCGTGCCGGTGCCCACCACCACAAGATCGGCGCCGTGCCCGGCGCTCAGGGCGGGCAGCGCGCTCTCCGGCCGCCCGGACTCCACCACGATCTCCGCCGGGGCGGGGTCCAGCGCGGCGGCCAGTTCGCCGATGGCGGCCCGGGCCCGCCGGGTACTCACCCTCCGCAGCTCGGTGAGGGCCTCCTCGCCGGCACCGCGCATCACCATGAGGTGCTCGCCGGGCACGATGTCGGCGTGCGCCAGGACGTGGCGTGCGCCGGGAGTGAGCGCGCTCCCGGTGCGTGCGGCGTCCAGGGAGATCCGGGAGGTGTCGACGGCCAGCAGCACCGTGCGGTACTCGCCCGTGGCCGGGCCCCTGACGACCAGGACCGGGCAGTGGCTCGCCCTGACCAGGTTCTGGGCGGTGCTGCCGACCAGGGCCTCGGGCAGCCGGTGCGCGCCGTGGGCGCCCACCACGAGGAGACCGGCGCCGCGTTCCTCGGCCTCGGCCAGGATCCGGGCGGCGGTCCGCCCCTCGGTCACCACCGTCTCCGCGGGAGCGGCGCCGAGGCCGGTGGCGTGCTCCTCGGCGTGCTCGCGCAGCCGCCGGGCGGCGTAGGCGGTCAGCTCCGGATCGGTGCCGCGCTCCGCCACGAACACCGCGGTCAGCCGTGCGCCGTGCCGCGCGGCGAGCCGGGCGGCCCTGGCGACGGCCGGGCCCGACTGTGCGGACAGGTCCGTGGCCACCAGGATGTGCCGCGGGGGCGCCGTGTCGCTCGATGTCATCCCGTTCCGTTCCGCTCGGCTCGAACCCGCCAACCCTATCGGGGGACCTGCCGCCCACCGCGGCGGCCCACGCATGGCCTATACCCCCGCCGGGTATAGGCTCGGCATGGTTTCGTTCACCAAGGACCTGACGTCCTCTCAGGCCGGCCGCGCGTGCGCGCCGCTGTGCCGTCCGGCGTCCGGGGCCGTCGACATCACGCTGCTGCGCCGCGTGCTGGGGGTCTGCCTGCAGTTGCGGGTCGAGCTCTCCGGCCGCTGCCGCGGCAGGTAATCGCCGGCGGGCCGGTTTTCATCCATTCGGGGAGGAGGTGAGGCGGCACCCTTACGTACCCCCCAGGGGTATGCTATGTTTCCCGGCATGGTATACCCCCCAGGGGTATTGTGGGAAGGAAGAGAGATGTCAACCGTCAATCCCCGGCGCTGGTGGGGCCTCATGGTCCTGGCCACCGCTCAGTTCATGGTCATCATGGATGTGTCGATCGTCGGCGTGGCGCTGCCGGAGATGCAGCGAGATCTCGGCTTCACGCAGGGCGATCTCCAGTGGGTCATCAACGCCTATGTGATCGCCTTCGGCGGCCTGCTGCTCCTGGGTGGCCGGCTGTCCGATCTGCTCGGCGCCCGGAAGGTGTTCACCGCCGGATGGATCGTGCTCATGGCCGGTTCGGTGATCGCCGCGGTGGCGACGAGCCCCGGTGCGGAGATCCTGGGGCGCGCGGTCCAGGGCGTCGGCGGTGCCTTCATCGCACCGGCCGCGATGACCCTGCTGATGATGCTGTTCAGCCACGACCCGAGGGAACTCGGCAAGGCGATGGCCGTCTACGGCGCGGCCGCACCCGCCGGCGGCACCGCCGGTGTCTTCCTCGGCGGCGTGTTCACCGAGTGGATGAGCTGGCCGTGGATCTTCTGGATCTATCTGCCGATCGGCATCGCCACGCTGCTCTTCACCGGCCTGCTGCCCGCCGTCGACAGCCGCCGCGGTTCGGTGGACTGGCTCGGGGCCGTGGCCGTCACCGGCGGTCTGGCGCTTGCGGTGTTCACCGTGGTCCGCACCGAGGACGAGGCGATCGGCTGGGGTTCGGCGCAGACCGTGCTCGGACTGGGCGGTGCCGTGCTCCTGCTGGGTCTGTTCCTGATCATCCAGCGGACCATCAAGGTTCCTCTCATGCCGCTGAGCATCTGGCGCACCCCCCGGCTGGCCTCGGCCAACCTGGCCATGGTCCTGCTGGGTGCGGCGTGGATCCCGATGTGGTACTTCCTCAACCTCTACCTGCAGCAGGTGCTCGGCTACGGTGCCTTCGCCGCCGGTGCCGCGCTGCTCCCCATGACCACGCTCCTGATGGTCGTGATGGTGGGCATCACCGCCCGGCTGATGGGCCGTTTCGGCACAAAGAACCTGCTGACCGGCGGACTCGCCGTGCTGGCGCTGGGCCTGGTGTGGCTGTCGCGGGTCGAGCCGACCGGCACCTTCGTCGTCGATGTGCTGCCCGCCTCGCTGGTGGCCGCCCTGGGCATGGCGCTGGCCTACATCCCAGGCCTGATGGCGGCCATGTCCGCGGCTCCGCCGGAGCAGGCGGGTCTGGCCTCCGGCATCGTCAACACCACCTACCAGGTGGGTTCCGCGCTGGGGCTGGCGGCCATGACCGCCGTGGCCACCACCATGGGTGCCTCGCAGCTCGGTGATCTCCCCGCACTGACCGAGGGCTTCGGTGCCGGCTTCCTCGGTGCCGCCGGGATCGCGTTCGCCGGAGCCGTCCTCACGGCTGTGTTCATGCGCGGCGACCGGCCCGCACCGGCGGGCGGGCCCGCCGAGGGGTCCGGCACCCCCGGCACCCGGGGTGAGCAGGTCGGCGTATGACCCGTGGGCTGCCCCGAGCTCCGCGCGACTGAGCCCGACCGGACCGCTGTACCACCTGGGGGCCGTCCCGCGCCGTTCACCGGCGCGGGCGGCCCCTTCGCCGTTCCGGGCCGCCCCGGCGCCGGGGCGGCCCGCCTGTGCGCCGCTTCCCGCGTCCACCAACGAGACGAACGAGGTGACCCATGCTTCATCCGCAGACCCGCGCCGTGCACGCCGGAAGGCCGGCGTCCCCGGCCTCCGGCAGGCCGCTGAGCACCCCCGTCCACCAGTCCTCCGCCTTCGCCTTCGACTCGGCCGACGCGCTGGCCCGCGCGATGGCCGGTCCCGAGGGCGAATTCGTCTACAGCCGGCGCGGCAACCCGACGGTGGCGGCGCTGGAGGCGGCGGTGGCCGGCCTGGAGGGGGGCGCCGCGGCCCTGGCGACGGGCTCCGGTATGGGAGCCATCAGCGCCGTGCTCCTCTCCCTGCTGCGACCCGGCGACCACGTGGTGGCCCAGCGCTGTCTCTACGGGGGTACTCACGCCGTACTCCGGGATCTTCAGGAGCGGTTCGGCGTGGAGGTCGACCGGATCTCCGGCGACGACCCGGCGGAGCTGGCCGGTGTGCTGCTGCCGGAGACCCGTCTGCTGCTGCTGGAGACGATTGCCAATCCGACCGCCCAGGTGCCGGACCTGCCCGGCCTGATGACCGTGGCAGGCGAGGCGGGCGTGGTCTCGGTGGTGGACAACTCCCTCGCCTCTCCAGTGCTGTGCCGTCCCATCGAGTTCGGCGCGGACATCGTGGTGCACTCGGCCACCAAGTACCTGGCAGGGCACTCCGACGTGATCGGCGGGGTGGTGGTCTTCGCCGACCGGGAACTGCACGGCGAGGTGTGGCAGCGGGCTGTGGAGCTGGGGTCCACCGCCGCCCCGATCGCGGCCTGGCTGACGCTGAGGGGCATCCAGACGCTGCCGCTGCGGATGCGTCAGCACTGCGAGAACGCGGGTCTGCTGGCCGGACGGCTGTCCGGGCATCCGGAGGTCACGGCCGTGCGGTGGCCGCTGCTGCCGCACCATCCTTCCCACGAGACGGCCCGGCGGGTGCTGTCCGGGGGCGGCGGGATGCTCTCCTTCGACCTGGCGGGGGGACGGGAGGCCGGCCGCCGCTTCGTGGAGTCGGTCCGCGTCGCTCAGCTCGCCCTGTCGCTGGGGGGTGTGGAGACGCTGGTCGCCCACCCGGCGAGCACGTCGCACCGGGAGCTGGACGCGGCGGAGCTGCGGGCCGCGGGGATCGGTGAGGGCACGGTACGGATCGCCGTGGGCATCGAGCACCCGCAGGACCTGTGGTCCGACATCGAGAACGCCCTGAAGCTGTCCTGAACTCGCAGTAGATTTGGGTTGACAAAAAAAATGGCTCGCCAATACCTTGGTGTATGACAAGCATGATGGTCCGATCGAACCCTGAGGCGAAGGGGGAGCCATGCGCTACTTCGAGGACTTCCGGACCGGCGACGTGCACGACCTGGGAACAGTCACCGTCTCCGAGCGGGAAGTCGTCGAGTTCGGCCGGCGCTTCGATCCGCAGGTGTTCCACACCGACCCCGGCCTGGCCCGTGAGACGCCCTACGGCGGGCTCATCGCCAGCGGCTGGCACACCGCCTCGCTGTTCATGCGCCGCTACGTCGAAGGCCTGCTGGCCTACAGCCACTGCACCGGTTCGCCGGGAGTGGACGAGATCCGCTACCACCGCCCGGTGCGCCCCGGCGACGTCCTCACCGCGCGCGTCGAGATTCTCGGCTCCGGGCCGTCACTGACCAGCCCCGGCACCGGCATCGTGCGCCCGCGGTGCACGCTGACCGATGACGGGGGCACGGTCGTCTTCAGCATGATCCTGCACAGCATCTTCCGGCGCCGGCCGGCCTCGGCCTCCGTGTCGATGCCCGCCGGCCAGGACCCGGTGCACGCCGCCCGCGGCTGAGTGCCGGCCACCCACCGCAGAGCCCCCGACCGAAGGGAACCTCCCGTGGAGGCTGTATCCCGTACTGCCCAGTGGACCGCCGCGGCCCGTGCTCTGGAGAGCGAGCGGGCCGACCGGCTCTTCCACGATCCCTACGCCCGCACCGTCGCCGCCGGCACCGGATTCGACCTGCTGGACCGGTATGCCGGAGCCGGAACCGTGCCGTTCCTGGCCATCCGCACCACCTATCTGGACCGCGCGATGCTGGCCGCCCTCCGCGAGCGGGAGATCCGGCAGGTCGTCATGATCGCCGCGGGGATGGACACCCGCTGCTTCCGGCTGCCGCTGCCGGACGGCACCACCGTCTACGAACTGGACCGCCCCGCCCTCCTGGAGGCGAAGGAATCGCTCCTGGACGGGACACCCGTCCCGGCCGGCCGCAGCCGCCACCCCGTGCCCGTGGACCTCACCGGGGAATGGACCGGCTCCCTGAAGGAGGCCGGCTGGCGCAGCGAGGAAGCCACCCTCTGGGTCGTGGAAGGGCTGCTGTTCTTCCTCCCCGAGCCGGCCGTCCGCGCGCTGCTGGCCACCCTCGCCCAGCACAGCGCCCCCCGATCGGTGCTCGCCGGGGACGTCATCAGCCGCACGGCCCTGCACAACCCGCTCTCCCGTCCCTTCCTGCGCGCCCTGGAGGAGGACGGCAATCCCTGGCTGTTCGGCACCGAAGAACCCGAGGACCTCCTGACCGAGTGCGGCTGGCAGGTGCGGGAGGTCAGGCAGCCCGGCGACCCCGGCGCGGACTTCGGCCGCTGGCCCTACGACGTGCAGCCGCGCTCCGTGCCGCGGGTGCCGCGCTCCTTCCTGTTCACCTGTGACATGCCCAGCGACGAGGAGACAGTGCGATGACCGACCCCACGGACTTCCATCAGCAGGTGATCGGCGACGCGGCAGCCGCGGTCCGCGGTCTGACCGTGGCGCTCGGCGAGCGGCTCGGCCTCTACCGGGCCCTCGCAGCGCACGGGCCACTCACGCCGGCCGAGCTTGCCGGACACACCGGTATCGCCGAGCGCTACGCCCAGGAATGGCTGCACGCCCAGCTCAGCGCCGACTACGTCGAGCGCGACCCGCTGGCCGACGCCTACCGGCTCCCCGAGGCTCATGCCGCGGTTCTCGCCGACCCCGGCTCGCTCACCTACAGCGCCGGCTTCTTCACCGCCCTCAAGGCCCTCTACGCCACCGAGGACCTGCTCGTCGAGGCCTACCGGACCGGCGAGGGGGTGGGCTGGGCCGAGCACGACGCGGCCCTGGACACCGGCATGGGCAGCTTCTTCCAGCCCATCTACCGGCACAAGCTGATACCGGAGTGGCTGCCGGCCCTGCACGGGGTGACCGACAAGCTGCGGGCCGGCGGCAAGGTCGCCGACGTGGGCTGCGGAGTGGGCCACACCACCCTGCTCATGGCCGAGGCGTTTCCGCAGGCGGTCATCCACGGCTACGACTACTCCGAGGAGGCCATCGGCATCGCCCGCAGGCTGGCCGAGGACGCCGGCCACGGCGACCGGGTGGTCTTCGAGGTCGCCTCCGCCGACGACTTCCCCGGCCAGGACTACGACCTGGTGACCTTCTTCAACTGCCTGCACGACATGGGCGACCCGGTCGCGGCGGCCCGGCACGTGCGCGGCTCCCTGGACCCCGACGGCACCTGGATGCTCGTCGAGACCAACGCCGGCCCCGAGCACGTCACCGGCGGCGCCGGCCCGGCCGCGCGCATGTTCATGAGCCTGTCGGCCGTCATGTGCCTCCCCGTCGCCGTCGCCCAGCGCGGGCCGCACGCCCTGGGCAATCACTCCGGGGAGCAGGCCTTCGGAGGCATCGCCAAGGAAGCCGGCTTCAGCAGGTGGAGGCGTGCCACCGAGACCCCCGTCAACGCCGTCTACGAGGTCCGGCCCTGACTCCCCGCCCCGCCACGAGCACCAGGAGGACACGTCCATGCCCGTCGCAGCCCTGCCCGTCACCGACCGCTTCAAAGAGGTCCTCGACCGGCTCAGCACCAAGTCGATCGAGGACTACTACAACCCGTACCAGCAGTTCGACTGGCCGGACCGGCTGGACGAGAACCGCCTGTGGATGAGCCCGGAGCTCCTGACGCCCTACGGCACGCGGCACTTCGAGGAACTCGGGGAGGAGACCCTCATCCGGCTCTCCAAGTGGGAGAGCATCAACTTCTACAGCCTGAACGTGCACGGCATCAGGGAACTGCTCATCGAGGTCGTCAACCGCATCCACATGCCCGGCTTCGAGGTGCCCTCGGACTTCTTCCACCACTTCATCGGTGAGGAGAACGAGCACATGTGGTTCTTCGCGGAGTTCTGCCGCCGCTACGGAGGCAAGATCTACTCCTCCACGGCCATGCGCGCCGAGTCCGACTGGGAACCCGAGGTGGAGAACTTCCTGGTCTTCGCCCGCATCCTCTTCTTCGAGGAACTGGTCGACCACTACAACAGCCGCATGGCGCAGGACGCGTCGCTGTGCGACACCGTGCGCCAGGTCAACCGCATCCATCACCAGGACGAGTCCCGGCACATCGCCTTCGGCCGCGAACTGGTCACCCTGCTGCACGACCGGATGCGGGAGCGCATCGACGAGGAGCGCTGCCGGGAGGTCGAGGCCTACCTCAAGCGGTACGTGGTCTTCAGCGTCAACTCGCTCTACAACCCGCATGTCTACCGCGACGCGGGGGTCCCCGACCCTCTGGGGCTGCGCAACTCCCTGGTGGCCGACGAACTGCGACGCCCCATCGAGCGGCGCATCATCCGCAAGCCGCTCGCCTTCTTCCGCCGCACCGGCATCTTCTCCGACGAGGAACTGCCCGTCGTCTGAGCACCGTCCGCCCCTCACCCTCCGACCACCATTGCGAGGTGGCACCAGAACATGTCCGCCACGACCGACATCCTGACACCGGCGGCGGGTCTGCACGCTCTAGGCTCCGAGGCGACCGCCCTCATGCGGCTCCTCGACGACACCTTCGAAAGCTGGGGAGTGGAGGCCGGAGCCGACGCGGTGACCATGCCGCCGCTGCTGCCGGCAGCCGATCTGGCCCGGCTCGACTACTACGAGAACTTCCCCCACCAGGCGGTGGTGGCAGCGCCGCTCGACCTGGAACGCACCAGCAGTTCGCCGTTCTGCTGCGACACAGGCTGCTTTCCGTGCGACGCGCTCCTGCCGGCCGCGCTGGGACTGCCGTCCGCCGCCTGCTACGCGGTGTATCTGGAGAACCGGAACCGCCGGCTGCCCGGCGACACCCTGGTGACCGTGTGTTCCTGGTGCTTCCGGCAGGAAGCCCGGTACGAGGGGCTGCGGCGCCAGCTCTCCTTCCGGATGCGGGAGATCGTCGCCATCGGCAGCAAGGAACACGCTGACGAGCACCTGCGGACCTTCACCGAACGGATCACCGCGTTCGCCGCCGCACTCGACCTGCCGCTGCGCCGGGAGGCGGCCTGCGACCCCTTCTACGACAAGGGCGGAGCCAAGGCGGTCCTGCAACGACTCGTCCCGGTCAAGCACGAGTTCCTGTTCGAGGACCTGGCCATCGCCTCCGTCAACACCCACCGCAACTTCTTCGGCGACCGGTGCTCCATCACCCTGGAGTCCACCGGCGGGCCGGCCTTCACCAGCTGTGTCGCCTTCGGCCTGGAGCGCTGGCTCTCGGCCCTCGTCCGCCGGCACGGAGGCTGGGACGAGGCGGCCACCGCCGTCGTGCGGGCCAGGTCGGTGCACTGAGGTGCCGGCCCGACCCACCGCGGCCAGCGGTCCGGTCTGGGCGAATCTCGGCATGGACATCGTGTCCGCGACCCGGGTCAGAGGGCTCCTCGACGATCACGGCGAGACCTTCTTCGGGCGGATGCTCACCCCAGCCGAACTGGCCGACTGCCGAAACTCCACCGGACTCGACGTGCTGATCCTCTGCGGCCGGATAGCGGCCAAGGAGGCGGTGTTCAAGACCTTCCGGGTGCGGGACCGGGTCCTGCCCTGGCGCGACATCGTCATCCGCCGCTCCACCGGCGGCTGGCCGCTGATCGAACTGCGCGGCTCGGCAGACCGCATGGCCGCCGAGGCGGGCATCGCCGAGATCACCGTCAGCATCAGCCACGACGTGGACTACGCGGTCGCCGTGGCCGCTCCCGTCCTCGGTGCCCCCGGACCGCCCACCGGGCCACCGTCACCCCCTTCCCGACCCGACACTCAGTAGTGAGGAGCCTGCCATGGCCGACGGTATCCAGCAGATCAAGGACTGGATTCTCAAGCGTCACCCGGACCGCGACGACATCCCCGCCGAACTCGATCTCATCGAGCACCGGCTGATCGACTCGCTGTCCTTCGTCGAATTCGTTTTCCACCTGGAGCAGATCAGCGGACGGCCCATCGAGATGGAGACCCTGGAGGTCGACGCCATCCGCTCCCTGAAGGCCATCGAGGACAACTACTTCCGGGCAGAGGTGAGGTGACATGGCCGCA
The DNA here is from genome assembly GCF_039529215.1 of Streptomyces sodiiphilus. Taxonomy (NCBI): domain Bacteria; kingdom Bacillati; phylum Actinomycetota; class Actinomycetes; order Kitasatosporales; family Streptomycetaceae; genus Streptomyces; species Streptomyces sodiiphilus. Next base: position 76,320 of record NZ_BAAAMJ010000044.1, read on the forward strand.
ACAGGAAGGCTGTTCACCTCCGAGTCGGTCACCGAAGGCCACCCGGACAAGATCGCGGACCGGATCAGTGACACCGTCCTGGACGCCCTGCTGCGCGAGGACCCCGGCTCCCGGGTGGCCGTGGAGACTCTGATCACCACCGGCCAGGTGCACATCGCCGGCGAGGTCACCACGACCGCCTACGCCCCCATCGCCGCGCTGGTCAGGGACAGCATCCTGGAGATCGGCTACGACTCCTCGCAGAAGGGGTTCGACGGCGCCTCCTGCGGGGTGTCGGTGTCGATCGGGGCACAGTCCCCGGACATCGCCCAGGGCGTCGACACCGCCTACGAGAGCCGAGTCGAGGGCGAGGAGGACGAACTCGACCGGCAGGGCGCCGGGGACCAGGGCCTGATGTTCGGCTACGCCTGTGACGACACCCCCGAACTCATGCCGCTGCCGGTGCACTTCGCACACCGTCTGGCCCGCCGGCTGACCGCGGTCCGCAAGGACGGCACCATCCCCTACCTGCGGCCGGACGGCAAGACGCAGGTGACGGTGGAGTACGACGGGGACAGGGCCGTCCGCCTGGACACCGTCGTGGTCTCCAGCCAGCACGCTCCCGACATCGGTCTGGAGACTCTGCTGGCCCCGGACATCCGTGAGTTCGTGGTCGAACGGGAGATCCGGGAACTGCTGGACTCCGGCGTCAAGCTGGACACCGAGGGGTACCGGCTGCTGGTGAACCCGACCGGGCGGTTCGAGGTGGGCGGGCCGATGGGGGAC
>NZ_BAAAMJ010000045.1:0-18425 GCF_039529215.1 Streptomyces sodiiphilus
CTCGCCGGCCCGCGTCGCCGAGGCCATCACCGTCGGCTCCACCGACAGCAACGACGCCCGCTCCTCGTTCTCCAACTACGGCACCTCGGTGCAGATCTTCGCCCCGGGCCGGAACATCCGCGCCGCCTGGCACACCAGCAACACCGCCACCAACACCATCTCCGGCACCTCGATGGCCTCCCCGCACGTCGCCGGCGCCGCCGCCCTGCACCTGGGCAGCAACCCCTCGGCGTCCCCGTCGCAGGTCTGGAGCGCCCTGAACAGCGCCGCGGCGCTGAACAAGATCAGCAACCCGGGCAGCGGCTCGCCCAACAAGCTGCTCCAGGTCCGCTGATACGGCATCACCTGAAACACCGCCACCTCCGGCGCCCCTGACGCCGGATCACCGGCCCACGCAACCGTGCCCCCCGGCCACCCGCCGGGGGGCACGGTCGTACCCGTCGGTAGATCACCCGAACTGCCGCGAAAGGCAAGGTTTTTGATCGATTCACGCACTTCTTGTGACGGCGATGTGAAGGGATTGCCGGGAACATGTCACGCCCATGTGACATGTACGTGTCTTATGCGCGAGACCCTTGCCGGTTTCCTCTGCATCAACAAACCTTTAGCCCACGGCGGCCAGAAATGGCATGCACACGCCGTGCAGCGCACCCCACGTCAGCGCACCACCCCAGGAGGAACCTCGATGGCACCGATGCGTCATCCTCACTCGGCCCCGCGCCGGAGAACCGCCGTCACCGTGGCCACCGCCGCGGTACTGGCTCTCGGCGTCGGAGTCGCACTCCCCGCCACTGCCTCGGCGGCTCCGGACAAGCCGGAAGGCGAGATCTTCAACGCCGGCTCGGCCGACGCGATCGAAGGCAGCTACATCGTCACCCTGCACGAGACGGTCATGACCGCCGACTCGGCCAAGGCCGAGGAGCTGGCCGAGAAGTACGACGCCGAGATCACGGAGACCTACGAGCACGCGCTCAACGGCTACGCCGTCGAGGTCACCGAAGAGCAGGCCCTGGCCATGGCCGCCGACCCGGCCGTGGAGAAGGTCGTCCAGAACGAGACGGTGTCCATCACCGCCACGCAGTCCAACCCGCCCTCCTGGGGCCTGGACCGCATCGACCAGCCCGACCTGCCGCTGGACAACAGCTACACCTACCCCGACCACGGCGGCGAAGGCGTCACCGTCTACGTCATCGACACCGGCATCCGCCACAGCCACTCCGACTTCGGCGGCCGCGCCNAACGCCGACCTCGTGTCGGTGAAGGTCCTCAGCGACTCCGGCTCCGGCACCATCGCCGGCGTCGTCGCCGGCGTCGACTGGGTCACCGCCAACGCCTCCGGCCCGTCCGTGGCCAACATGAGCCTGGGCGGCGGCGCCAACACCGCCCTGGACGACGCCGTCCGCAACTCCGTGGCGTCGGGCGTCACCTACGCCGTTGCCGCGGGCAACGACAACGGCAACGCCGCGAACTACTCGCCGGCCCGCGTCGCCGAGGCGATCACCGTCGGCTCGACCGACAGCAACGACGCCCGCTCCTCGTTCTCCAACTGGGGCAGCTCGGTGCAGATCTTCGCCCCGGGCCGGAGCATCAGCGCCGCCTGGCACACCAGCGACACCGCCACCAACACCATCTCCGGCACCTCGATGGCCTCCCCGCACGTCGCGGGCGTCGCGGCGCTCTACCTGGCCGACAACCCGTCCGCCACGCCGGCCCAGGTCGGCTCGGCCCTGGACTCCGCCGCCGCGCAGGGCAAGATCAGCAACCCCGGCACCGGCAGCCCCAACAAGCTGCTCCAGGTCGTCGGCGACGGCGACCCCGGTGACCCGGGCGACCCCGGTGACCCCGGTGACCCCGGTGACCCGGGCGACCCCGGTGACAACCAGCCGCCCACCGCGGTGATCGACGCCACCTGCTACAGCTTCCTCGGCCTGTGCATCTTCGACGGCAGCGGCAGCAGCGACCCCGACGGCAGCATCGCCTCCTACCACTGGGACTTCGGTGACGGCACCACCGGCACCGGCGTCAGCGGCTGGAAGTTCTACAACAGCGCGGGCACCTACACGGTCACCCTGACCGTGACGGACAACGAGGGTGCCACCGGCACCACCAGCACGACCGTCCGCGCCTGAACCACCTGACCGTCACCGACGGCACCCGTGCCCCCCGGCCCCGCCGGGGGGCACGGCCGCGTCAGCGCCCGGCCGCCACCGCCGCGGCCAGCCGCCGGGCCGGCGCCCTGCGGTACTCGCTCGTGGTACCGCGCTCCCGGGTGGGATGCACCCGGTTCGCCAGCAGCACCAGAAGACACCCCGTCACCGGATCGGCCACCAGCGACGTCCCGGTGAACCCGGTGTGCCCGAACGCCGCCGGGGACCCCAGCGCGTCCATGTACCAGCCCTGGGCCAGCTCCCAGCCCAGCCCTCGCCCCGGATGCGCGGGGCCGGGCGTCAGCATCGCCCTGACCGTCTCCTCGCCCGCCACCCGCACCCCGCCCGCCTCGCCGCCGCCCAGCATCAGCTGCCCCAGCACGGCCACGTCGCGCGCCGTCGAGAACAGCCCCGCGTGCCCGGCCACCCCGCCCATGTACCAGGCGTTCTCGTCGTGCACCTCGCCGCGCACCATGCCGCGCCCGGTCCACGGCTGGTACTCGGTGGCCGCGATCACCGGCCGCGACGCCGCCGGTGGACAGTAGCCCGTGCCGGTCAGCCCGAGCGGGCCGGTGACCAGCCCGGCCACCAGCTCCGCCAGCCCCCGCCCGGCCGCCTCCTCGGCGACCCGCCCGGCGCAGATCGCGTGCAGATCGGAGTAGGCGTGCGCGGTCCCCGGCGGGAAGACCAGCGGCGGCGCCAGCACGGCCGCCATCCGCTCGCCGTCGTCCCGGCAGGACGCCAGATCCGTCCACGGCGCCATCCCCGCCGTGTGGTTCAGCAGCTGCCGCACGGTGATCCCCGCCTTGCCGGGCCCGGCCGCCGCCAGGGCCGGCAGGTGGCGGGCCGCCGGCTCGTCGAGGGAGAGCACCCCCCGCTCGGCCAGCACCGCCACCACCAGCGCGGTGAACAGCTTCGACAGCGAGGCGATGTCGAACACGGTGTCCGGGGACATCGGCACCCGCTCCGCCGCCGGCAGCTCCACGCCCCGCCCCGCCGCGGCGTCCCAGGAGGCCCAGCGCAGCGCGTGGCCGCGCGCGGCGTGCTCCACCACCACCCCGTCACGGGCGGCCAGCAGCACGAAACCGGCCATGGCGGGCTCCGGGCCGGACAGAAACACCTCGGTGTCCGGCACCATCCGCCGGACCTCCGCCCCGGCCAGACCCGCCTCGGCCGGGGAGCCCGGCCGCAGCACCACCCCGCGGCGCGCCCTGCCGCTCACCGCTCGCGGTGCACCTTGGTGTGGGACACCTGCGCCCTCGGCCGCACCACCAGCAGATCCACGTTCACGTGCGAGGGGCGTGTCACCGCCCAGGCCACCGTGTCGGCCACGTCCTCGGCGGTCAGCGGCTCGGCGACCCCCTCGTACACCCCGGCCGCCTTCTCCTCGTCACCGCGGAACCGGGTCAGCGAGAACTCCTCGGTCCGCACCATCCCCGGCGCGATCTCGATCACCCGCACCGGCTCGCCGCACAGCTCCAGCCGCAGCGTCCCGGCCAGCGCGTGCGCGCCGTGCTTGGCCGCCACATAGCCCCCGCCGCCCTCGTAGGTGCCGTGCCCCGCGGTGGACGACAGCACCACCACCGTGCCGTCCCCGCTGCCGGTCAGGGCCGGCAGCAGCGCCTGCGTCACGTTGAGCACCCCGATGACGTTCACCTCGTACATCGCACGCCAGTCCGCCGGATCGCCCTCGGCCACCGGCTCCAGGCCCAGCGCCCCGCCCGCGTTGTTGACCAGCACGTCGCAGCGGTCCAGGCCGGCCGCGAAGGCGTCCACCGCCGCCCGGTCGGTGACATCCAGCGGCCACGCCACCACGTCGTGGCCCTCCCGCCGCAGCTCACCGGCCAGCGCCTCGATCCGCCCCGCACGCCGCGCGGCGGCCACCACCCGGTACCCCTCGGCGGCCAGCCGCCGCGCGGTCGCGGCCCCGATCCCGCTGCTGGCTCCGGTGACGACGGCGGTGGGCTTGCCCATCATGGCCTCCATGCTGATTGCCTCGGTTGCGCCCCGCGCCCCGGCCTCCCGGCGGCGCGGCAGGTACAGCATCACAGCATGACGCCCCGGCAGGAACCCGGCACCGGGCAGGCGGCGGCCCCGGGCCCTCAGCCCCGGGTCATCCGGCGCGCCGCCTCCGTCGCCCAGTAGGTGAGCACCAGGTCGGCACCCGCCCGCCGGAAACTCATCAGCGTCTCGTCGATGGCCCGCTCCCGGTCGATCCAGCCCTTCTCCGCCGCCGCCTCGACCATCGCGTACTCACCGGAGATCTGGTACGCGGCAACCGGCACGGGCGCCTCGTCCGCGATCCGGCGCAGCACGTCCAGATACGGCAGCCCGGGCTTGACCATCACCATGTCCGCGCCCTCCGCCACATCCAGCGCCAGCTCCCGCAGCGCCTCCCGGGCATTGGGCGGATCCTGCTGGTACGTCTTGCGGTCCCCCTTGAGCTGCGAGTTCACCGCCTCGCGGAACGGCCCGTAGAACGCCGACGCGTACTTGGCGGTGTAGGCCAGCAGCGCCACATCGCTGTGCCCGGCGGCGTCCAGCGCCTGCCGCACCCGCCCGATCTGGCCGTCCATCATGCCGCTGGGGCCCAGCACGTGCGCCCCGGCCTCGGCCTGCACCACCGCCATCTCGGCGTAGCGCTCCAGCGTGGCGTCGTTGTCCACCCCGCCCCGCTCGTCCAGCACGCCGCAGTGGCCGTGGTCGGTGGACTCGTCCAGGCACAGGTCGGACATCACCACCAGGTCGTCGCCGACCTCCGCGCGCACCGCGCGCAGCGCCACCTGCAGGATCCCGTCCGGGTCGGTGCCGGCACAGCCGACGGCGTCCTTCACCTCCGGCACCCCGAACAGCATGATCCCGCCGACACCGGCCCGGGCCGCCTCCACGGCCGCCGCCCGCAGCGTGTCCACGGTGTGCTGCACCACGCCCGGCATCGAGGAGACCGGCACCGGCTCGCTGATGCCCTCCCGCACGAACGCCGGCAGGATCAGCTCCGCCGGGTGCGGCCGGTGCTCGGCCACCATCCGGCGCATCGCCGCCGTGGCCCGCAGCCGGCGCGGCCGCACGGCGGGAAACTCCCCGTACCGGCTCACTGTGCCCGGGCCCTCCTGCGCTGCGGCCGCTTCTCGCTCGGCCGCTTCACCACCTCGCCGGCCTCGATCGCCAGCGCCCGCCGCTGGGCGCCGAACTCCGCCAGCGCCTCGGCCAGCCTCAGCGCCGACGGCTCGGGAGCCATCACGTCCACCCGCAGCCCGTGCTCCCGGGCCGTCTTGGCCGTCGCCGGACCGATGCAGGCGATCACCGTGACGTTGTGCGGCTTCCCGGCGATGCCCACCAGGTTCCGCACCGTGCTGGAGGAGGTGAACAGGACCGCGTCGAAACCGCCGCCCTTGATCGCCTCCCGGGTCGGCGCCGGCGGCGGCGAGGCCCGCACCGTCCGGTAGGCCGTGACGTCGTCGACCTCCCAGCCCATCTCGATCAGGCCCGCCACCAGCGTCTCGGTGGCGATGTCCGCCCGGGGAAGGAACACCCGGTCGATCGGGTCGAACACCGGGTCGTAGGGCGGCCAGTCCTCCAGCAGCCCCGCGGCCGACTGCTCACCGCTGGGCAGCAGATCGGGCCGCACCCCGAAGTCGATCAGCGCGCGGGCGGTCTGCTCGCCGACCGCCGCGACCTTGATCCCGGCGAACGCCCGGGCGTCCAGGCCGTACTCCTCGAACTTCTCCCGCACCGCCCGCACCGCGTTCACCGAGGTGAAGGCGATCCACTCGTAGCGGCCGGTCACCAGCCCCTTGACCGCGCGGTCCATCTGCTGCGGGGTCCGCGGCGGCTCCACCGCGATCGTCGGCACCTCGCTGGGCACCGCGCCGTAGGAGCGAAGCTGCTCCGACAACGACGCCGCCTGCTCCTTGGTCCGCGGCACCAGCACCTTCCAGCCGAACAGCGGCTTGGACTCGAACCAGGCCAGCTGCTCCCGCTGCGCCGGGGCGCTGCGCTCCCCCACCACGACTATCACCGAGCGGCCGCCGTCGGCGGCCGGCAGCACCTTCGCCGCCTTCAGGGTCCGCTCGACCGTGCCGAGCGTCGCCGACCAGGTCCGCTGGCGGGTCGTGGTGCCGGCCACCGTCACCGACAGCGGCACGTCCGGCTTGCGGCCGGAGGCGACCATCCGGGCGGCCGTCGCGCCGACCGAGTCCAGCGTGGTGCTCACCACCACGGTGGCGTCGCTGCTGCCCACCTCGGTCCAGGTCCGCTCGTCGGCCGTACGGGCGTCGACGAACCGCACGTCGGCACCCTCGGCGTCGCGCAGCGGCACCCCGGCGTAGGCGGCCACTCCGACCGCCTCGGCAATGCCCGGCACCACCTCGAAGGTGATGCCCTCGGCGGCGCAGGCGAGCATGTCGGCGGTGGCGTCGGCGTCCATGCCCGGATCACCGGCCACCGCACGCACCACCCGCTTTCCGCGCCGGGCGGCCCGCATGACAAGATCTCCTGCATCGTCCGGCCCGGCAGCGGAGGGTGACGAGTCGTCGCCCACTGCCTGCAAGGGGGTTTCCGCGCCTGCCCTCAGATGCGGACCGACCACCTCGAAGACCCGCGGGTCGGCGACCAGGACATCGGCCCGTGACAGCGCCTCGACGGCGCGCAGCGTCAGCAGACCCGGATCCCCGGGTCCGGCACCGAGGAAGGTGACGTGCCCGTGAGCAGTGCCGGACGGCTGCGCGTGCGCGGAATGTGCGGTGGTGGGGCTCAAAGTGCTCGCTCCCCCATCAGACCGGCCGCGCCCTTGGCGAGCATCTCGTCGGCGAGCTCGCGGCCCAGGCTCTGCGCCAGGGCCACCGCCGCGTCGGCGGACGCCGGTACGGGACCGGTGGTGGACAACTGCACCAGCGTGGTGCCGTCGATGGTGCCGACGGATCCGCGCAGACGCAGTTCGGTGACGTCCTGCCCGTCGTCGAGGAAGTCGGCCAGCGCCCCCACCGGGGCACTGCAGCCGGCCTCCAGGGCGGCGAGCAGGGTTCGCTCGGCGGTCACGGCGATCCGGGTCTCCGGATCGTCGAGCTCGGCGAGCTGGGCGGCAAGACGCGTGTCCGCCGCCGGGCACTCCACTGCCAGTGCCCCCTGGCCGGGGGCCGGCAGCACCATGTCCGGCGACAGCAGACCGGTGATCTGCGAGGCGCGGCCGACCCGGTGCAGCCCTGCGGCGGCGAGTACGACGGCGTCGAGTTCGCCATCGCGGACATACCCGAGCCTCGTGCCGACATTCCCCCTGATGGATACCGTTTCGATCACGGCCCCGAGCCCGCGCGCCCAGTGCATGAGCTGCGCCGCGCGCCGCGGCGAACCGGTCCCGATCCTCGCGCCGCCGGCCGCGGCCAGCCCTTCGAAGTCAAGCCCGTCCCGGGCCACCAGGGCGTCCCGCGGATCGGCCCGCCGCGGCAGCGCGGCCAGCACCAGCTCCGGCGGCTGCGCGGTCGGCAGGTCCTTCAGGGAGTGCACCGCGAAGTCCACCTCGCCGCGCAGCAGCGCCTCGCGCAGCGCGGCTACGAACACGCCGGTGCCGCCGATCTGCGTCAGCTGCTCGCGCGAGACGTCCCCGTACGTGCTGATCCCGACCAGCTCGACCGGACGCCCGGTCACCTTCCGCACGCGCTCGGCGATGCCCTCCGACTGTGCCATCGCCAGCTCGCTGCGCCGGGTGCCGAGCCTGAGCGCCCTCTCCTGCGAGGTCGTGGGCACACTGCTCATGGCCGCTCCTGTTGTTCCGGGTTGCTGACGGCCGCGACCGCCTGGGGATCGAGATCGAAGAGCTCACGCAGCGCCATCGCGTAGTCCGCGCCACCGGGCTCGCCGGCCAGTTCCTTGATGCGCACCGTCGGCGCGTGCAGCAGCTTGTCCACGACGCGGCGCACCGTCCGGGCGACCTCCGCGCGCTGCTTGTCGTCCAGCCCGGGCAGCCTGCCCTCCAGCCGCGCCATCTCGCCGGCGACGACCCCGGAGGCCATGGTGCGCAGCGCCACGACGGTGGGAGTGATGTGGGCAGCCCGCTGTGCGGCCCCGAAGGCCTCGGCCTCGGCCGCCACGATCTGCCGGACCGCGTCGATGTCGGCGGCCACCGGACCCGGACCGGCGGGCGGGCCGCCGGGCCCGGTCGCGGCCTCGGTGGCGGCGGACGCCTCGGCCAGCGACTCGATGTCGACGAGCCGGACCGACTCGATCCGGTGCACGGCGGCGTCCACGTCCCGGGGCATCGCCAGGTCGAGCAACGCCAGCGGCCTGCCGCCCGGCGAACGGTCGGCGACGGCGCGCCGCACGGCCTCGGCGGTCAGCACCAGACCCGTGGCCCCCGTGCAGGACACCACGATGTCGGCGAGCGCCAGCTCCGCGGCGACGGAGATCGCGTTGATCGGGACCGCCCGCGCGGCCGGGGCCGCCCCTTCAGCACCCGCCCCGGCCAGGCCCTCCGACAGGGTCTCGGCCAGCCGCTCGGCGCGGTCCAGCGTCCTGTTGGCGATCACCAGTTCGGGCACCCCGGCGCGCGCCAGGGTCGTCGCGGCCAGCGAGGACATCGAGCCGGCCCCGATCACCAGTGCCCGCTTGCCGGCCGCCCATTCCCGCACCGGAAGATCACCGGCCAGCCGTTCGAGGCCGAAGGTGACCAGCGACCGGCCTGCCCGGTCGATCCCGGTCTCGCTGTGCGCGCGCTTGCCCACCCGCAGGGCCTGCTGGAAGAGCTCGTTCAGCAGCCGCCCGGCGGTGTCCTCCTCCTGGGCGACGGCGAGGGCGTTCTTGATCTGGCCGAGAATCTGCCCCTCACCGACCACCATCGAGTCCAGCCCGCCGGCCACCGAGAACAGGTGGTGGACGGCGCGGTCCTCGTAGTGCACGTACAGATAAGGGGTGAGCTCGTCCAGCGCGACCCCGCTGTGCCGGGCCAGCAGCGTGGACAGCTCGGCCACACCGGCGTGGAACTTCTCCACATCGGCGTACAGCTCGATCCGGTTGCAGGTGGACAGCGCCGCCGCCTCCAGCGCGGGCTCCGCGCCGACCACGTCGCGCAGCAGCTTGCCCAGGTGCTCGGGGGCCAGCGCGGCCCGCTCCAGAACACTGACCGGCGCGCTGCGGTGGCTCAGTCCGACAACGAGCAGGGTCATGCCGGCATCACCGCCGGGATGTCCCCGTCCGGGCCCCGGTCACCGCGCCGGGCGGCGGCCGCTGCCGGGGCCGCTGCCGGGGGCGCCGCCGGGGCGGCCGCCTCCCCGGCGGCCGGGGCCGCGACCTCGCGGGAGAGTTCCTCGGCGGCCTTGCGCTGCTCGTGGAAGGCCAGGATCTGCAGCTCGATGGAGAGGTCGACCTTCCGGACGTCCACGCCGTCGGGGACGGACAGCACCGTCGGGGCGAAGTTCAGGATGGAGCTGACGCCCGCGGCCACCAGCCGGTCGCAGACCTGCTGCGCGGCGCCCGCGGGGGTGGCGATGACCCCGATGGACACTCCGGAGTCCTCGACCACGGTCTCCAGCTCGTCGATGTGCCGGACCTCGATACCGGCCACCGAGCGGCCGGTGAGCGACGGGTCCGCGTCCATCAGGGCGGCGACCCGGAAGCCCCGGGAGGCGAACCCGCCGTAGTTGGCCAGGGCCGCGCCGAGGTTTCCGATGCCGACGATGACGACCGGCCAGTCCTGGGTGAGCCCGAGCTCGCGGCTGATCTGGTAGACGAGGTACTCGACGTCGTAGCCGACCCCGCGGGTGCCGTAGCTGCCCAGGTAGGAGAAGTCCTTGCGGAGTTTCGCGGAGTTCACCCCGGCCGCACCGGCCAGCTCCTCCGAGGAGACCGTGGGGACCGAACGCTCCGAAAGCGCGGTCAGGGCCCGCAGATACAGCGGAAGCCGGGCGACAGTGGCCTCGGGAATGCCTCGGCCACGAGTCGCCGGTCGGGGAGGTCGGCCAGTTGCCACGGTGCTCCTGCCGGTCGAGCGAAGCGGTGAGCGACCGCATGGGGCATCCGCGCCGTGGCCGCTCCGTCCCCTCCAGGCTATGCCTTTGTGAACACGTGCACAAAGATCGTGTCCGTTTTGCCCGGCCAAAGTGACCGGTGCCACACGTTCCGGTGGAACCGGCAAGGGCCCCGCGCGGTACCCCCCGGGCCCCGCGGCCGGCCGCCGCTCAGCCCTCCAGGGCCCGCCGCAGCCGCACCGGATCGACCCGCCAGAAGTCGTGCCGTGCGCCGTCCACCAGCACCACCGGGATCTGCTCCCAGTACAGGCGGTGCAGCTCCTCGTCCCGGCTGATGTCCTTCTCCTCCCAGGCCGCGCCGGTCTGCGCGCACACCTCGGCGATCACCGTGCGGGCGTCGTCGCACAGGTGGCAGCCCGGCTTGCCGATGAGGGTGACGAGCCGGTCGGCCGGCTTCTTCCGGGGGGAACGGCGCAGCAGCGGTGTCATGACGCCATTGTGCCGCGCGACGGCCACGCCGCCGTCACGCCCGGGCCACCCGCCGGGGGCCGCCGACTGGCTATCCTCGAACCATGTCCCGACCCGGATGGCTCAGTCCTCGCCGGCGCCCGGCGACCGAGAGCAGCGTGCTGGCCGGTGAGGCCTCCGCCGAGGCGGCGCGCCTGGCCTCCGCCGAGCCCGAGTTCCCGGCCCCGGGGGATCCGAGGGCGGCCGCGTTCTTCGACCTCGACAACACGGTGATGCAGGGCGCCGCACTGTTCCACCTCGGCCGCGGTCTGTACAAGCGGAAGTTCTTCAGCAAGAAGGAACTGGCGCGCTTCGCCTGGCAGCAGGCGTGGTTCCGGATGGCGGGCACGGAGAACGCCGGGCACATGCGGGAGGCACGGGACAACGCGCTGTCCATCGTGCGCGGCCACCGGGTGTCCGAGCTGACGGAGATCGGCGAGGAGATCTACGACGAGTACATGGCCGGGCGGATCTGGCCCGGCACCCGGGCACTGGCCCAGGCGCACCTGGACGCCGGCCAGCGGGTGTGGCTGGTGACCGCGGCGCCGGTGGAGACGGCCACCATCATCGCCCGGCGGCTGGGGCTGACGGGCGCCCTGGGCACGGTCGCCGAGTCCGTCGACGGCGTCTACACCGGCCGGCTCGTGGGCGAGCCGCTGCACGGACCGGCCAAGGCCTTGGCGGTGCGGGCGCTGGCGGACGCGGAGGACCTGGAACTGGCGCGGTGCGCGGCCTACAGCGACTCGGCCAACGACATCCCGATGCTCTCGCTGGTCGGCCATCCGTACGCGATCAACCCGGACAGCAAGCTGCGGGCGCACGCCCGCAAGGAGGGCTGGCGGCTGCGCGACTACCGCACCGGCCGCAAGGCGGTGCGGGTGGGAGTCCCGGCCGCGGCCGGCGCCGGGGCCCTGGCGGGCGGCACGGCGGCCGCCCTGGCCCTGCAGCGCCGCCGCCGCTGAGCTCTGCCCCGACGCCGGGCCGCCGGGCCGATCGGTCACATCCGGTCAGCCCGCGGACATCTGCGCTCCCCCCGCGATCGCATATGCCGTGGCGATACCCTGGCGCGGCGAACTCAAGACAGAACAGTTCAAAGCAAATCGGCGATTTCCGCAACTAGGCGTAGCATCGTCAGTACGAAGCGTTATTCTCCTCAGACGCTATCCGGCGCTCCCACGTCCCCAGGGGGATGTGATGGGCCCGTACTGCACGTGATGGAAGCTCTGCCTCTGGGAGTCCCGTGTACCCACACGTCGGGGTTGACGCCTCGGGCCTGGCCACGCTGCGCACCGCGGTCCTCGACCGGCTGCGCGAACTGTTGACCACCGCGTACGCCGCCCCCGCCCTCGCCGCACCCGTCCCCGCCGCAACCGTCCCCGTCCCCGCGGGCCCGGCGGCGGCCCTGTGCGCCCTGGCCGACAGCGCCGCCGGAGCCGCGCCGCTCGGCAGGCGCGCGCGGTCCGGCGCCTCGGGCGCCTCCACCGCCCGCCGCGCCGCCACGGACCGCGACAGCCGTCGCATGATGGACCTCGTCGAGCGCGCCCAGGGCGGCGAGGCGGAGGCCTTCGGCTGCCTCTACGACCAGTACGCGGACACCGTCTACCGCTACATCTACTATCGCGTCGGAGGGCGGGCGACGGCCGAGGACCTCACCAGCGAGACCTTCCTGCGGGCGCTGCGCCGCATCGGCACCTTCACCTGGCAGGGCCGGGACTTCGGGGCCTGGCTCGTCACCATCGCCCGCAATCTGGTGGCCGACCACTTCAAGTCCAGCCGGTTCCGGCTGGAGGTCACCACCGGCGAGATGCTCGACGCCGACGAGGTGGAGCGCAGCCCGGAGGACTCCGTGCTGGAGTACCTGTCGAACAGCGCGCTGCTGGAGGCGGTGCGCAAGCTCAACCCGCAGCAGCAGGAGTGCGTCACCCTCCGCTTCCTGCACGGGCTGTCGGTTGCCGAGACGGCCAAGGTGATGCAGAAGAACGAGGGGGCGATCAAGACCCTGCAGTACCGCGCGGTGCGCACACTGGCCCGCCTGCTGCCGGATGACGTCCGGTGACCGGGTGATCACAACCGATCACATTATCGGCCAGCCGTAACCCACCCGCGCGGACACTCGTTGGGAAGTCTGCAGGCTCCCTATCGCCCGCTCCCGGCCATCCGGATCTCACTCTTTCGGGTGAGGGCGGAGGGACGGCGCAACCATCCATCCACAGGAGGGAGTCGATCGTGCTGACGAGAGGAGGTGCCGCCCGTGATGCGATCGGTGTCGACGCACCGCCGGGCCAACGCCTTCGCCCACGTCCTCGATGAGTCGCGGCTCGACGAGGCGGCGGCGGAGCCGGCCCGCACGGCGGACGGCGTCCCGCCCGGTGAGGCCGAGCAGACAGCCCTGCTGTCCGTCGTGGAGAAGCTCGAAACGCTGCCCCGGCCCAGGCTCAGCCCGGAGACCAGAACGGCCCAGCGAGCCGGGCTGATCGCCGCCATGGAGGCGGCGTTCGCCGAGGAGGGCACGCCCGGCAGGCCCGCCGCGTCCGGGGAGCTGCTGCCCGGCCAGCGGGCCCTGCGCTCCGGCCGCGGGGCGCATCGCGCGGACCGTGCGGGCCCGCTGAGCGGGCTCCGGCCCAAGTCCCGGCTGGGCAAGGGCCTGGCGGCCGGCGGACTGACCGTCGGGGTGGCCGCCGGGGCGTTCGGCGGTGTCGCGGCGGCCAGCACCAACGCGCTCCCCGGCGACACCCTCTACGGCCTCAAACGCGGCATGGAGGACCTCCGGCTGGACTTCGCCGGCGGCTCCGCGGACCGCGGCAGGCTCCACCTGGACCACGCCGCCAAGCGGCTGGGCGAGGCCCGCCGCCTGATGGAGCGCGGCCGGGCCGGGGAGCTGGACCAGGAGCAGGTCGCCGAGGTCCGGCGCACCCTCTCCAGCATGAGCCGCGACGCCTCCGAGGGGCACCGGCTGCTCAGCCAGGCCTACGAGGCGGACGGTTCGATCGTCCCGCTCCAGTCCCTGTCGGCCTTCTCGGAGAAGCACCGCGGCAGCTGGACCCAGCTGCGCGACACGCTCCCCCGCCAGCTGCACGACGTGAGCGACGAGGTCACCTCGGTCTTCGACGCCATAGAGCAGGAGATCACCCCGCTGCGCGCCCTGCTGCCGGGCGAACCGGACCCCTCCGCGGGGAGCGCGGGCGGGGACGGCGCCGGGGCGGAGGAGCCCTTCCGGCACCGGGAGAGCCCCGGCGCTCCCCCCGACCCGGAGGGCGGTCCGAGCGGGACGCCGGATTCCGCCGGCACCGGCTCGCCGGACGGCACCGGCGGCGAGGAGGACGCCCGGGAGGGGCTGCTGGGCGGCGGCGGCCTGCTCGACCCCGACCCGGAGAGTTCGCCGGGCGCCACGCTCCCGGGCGGCGACCCCGACGGCGGCCTCCCTCAGCCGGAGGTGACCATCCCGCCGCTGCTGGAGGATCTCCTCCCCGGCATCGGCATCGAGGTCCGCGACCAGCAGTGACCTTCGCGGGTCCGGCCGCCGCACGCCCCGGCGCGCCGGACCCGCCCGGCACCGCTCAGAAGAACACCGAGCGCCGTGCCATCAGCAGCTTGTACAGCGTGTGCTGGATCGTCTCCCGCACCTGGTCGGTCAGCTGGAACATCAGCATCGGGTCCTCCGCGGCCTCCGGCGGACGGTCCGCCGTGACGATGGGCTCGCCGAACTGGATGGTCCACTTGGTGGGCAGCGGCACCGCGCCCAGCGGGCCCAGCAGTGGGAAGGTCGGCGTCACCGGGAAGTACGGCAGCCCCAGCAGCCGGGCCAGCGTCCGGGCGTTGCCGATCATCGGGTAGATCTCCTCCGCCCCGACGATGGAGCACGGCACGATCGGGACCCGCGCCCGCAGCGCCGTCGCCACGAACCCGCCCCGGCCGAACCGCTGAAGCCTGTACCGCTCGGAGAACGGCTTCCCGATCCCCTTGAAGCCCTCCGGCATCACGCCCACCAGCTCGCCGCGTTCCAGCAGCTCCTGGGCGTCCTCCGCACAGGCCAGCGTGTGCCCGGCCTTCCGCGCCAGTTCGTTGAGCACCGGAAGCTGGAAGACCAGGTCGGCGGCGAGCAGCCGCAGATGCCGGTCGGCCGGGTGCCGGTCCCGGACGGCGACCTGCAGCATCAGCGCGTCCAGCGGCAGCGTCCCGGAGTGGTTCGCGACGATCAGCGCACCGCCCTCGCCGGGAATGTTCTCGATGCCGCGCACCTCGACCCGGAAGTACTTCTCGTAGAGGGGCCGCAGCAGCGTCATGAGGACCTCGTCGGTGAGGTCCTTGTCGAACCCGAACTCGTCGACCTCGTAACTGCCGGTGAGCCGGCGGCGCAGGAACGCCAGACCGCGGGCGAGCGTCTGCTCCAGGCCCTCAGCACCCGGCCGCTCCTCCTCGGCCTCCTCGGCCTCTTCCGCTTCCTCCCGCCGCTGCCCGTCCTCCGGCACCGGCCCGCCGGAGTCGGCGCGCGGCCGGCGGCGGCCCTCGTCGAAGGGGATCACCTGGGCTTCAGCCATGACGGAGACTCTCCTCGATGCGTTCGATCACGCGGGCGACGCCCGACGGCGGCAGCAGGCCGGGGCCGTGGACGGCGGCGAAGTCGGCGAGCGTCTCGGCGGTTGTCCAGCCCAGCGTGCACCCCGCCACCTCCCGCAGCTCGGTGGTGCGCACCACCCTGCCGTACCGGAGCGCCTTGAGCTGCGCGGCGGAGACACCTCGCAGACCGAGCGCGCCCAGTGAGGAGCCCACCACCCCCGTGAACGGGGACAGCACCGGCACGGTCGGGCGGCCGAGCCGCCGGGCCGCCTGGGACAGCAGCAGAACGCCCTCCCCGGCCACGTTGAAGGTGCCGTCGTTGAACTGCCCGCGCCGGGGCTCGCGGGCCACGGCGGCGAGCACCCCGACCGCGTCGTCCTCGTGCACGAACTGCAGCCGCGGGTCGTAGCCGAGGACGGTGGGAAGCACCGGCAGCCGGAAGTAGGCGGCCAGCGGGGAGTCCCCGCTGGGCCCGAGAATGTGCGCGAACCGCAGTACCGTCACCGAGACATCGGGCCGCCGCCGGGCGAAGCTCCGGGTGTATCCCTCGATCTCGGCGATGTCCTGGGCGAATCCCCCTCCGGCCGGCATCTTCGGCGGGCTGTTCTCGTGGAAGACGGCGGGCTCCCGGGGGGAGGTGCCGTAGACCTGTGTGCTGGACTTCACCACCAGCCGGCGCAGCGACGGGGTCTTCTGGCAGGCACCGAGCAACTGCAGAGTGCCCAGGACATTGGTCTCCTTCGCCGCCGTCCGGCCGCCGCCCGGATGCCCGGCGGTCCCGCTGATGTCCAGGTGGACGACCGTGTCGACGTCGTATCCGGCCAGCACGGCGGCGATCGCCGGATGCCGGATGTCGGCCCGCACGAACTCGGCGCCCGCCAGCGAATGGCCCGGCGGCCGGCTGTCCACGGCGATGACCCGGTCCACCTCCGGGTCCCGTCCGAGGTGCCGGGCGAAACGCCCGCTCAGTGCCCCGGCGGCCCCGGTGACGAGCACGGTCTTGCCCACGGTCCTCCCTGACGCACGTCGGCCCTCCCGACACAGGGACGGGAGGGCCGGGTCAGCTGCGCTCGCTCACTTCTTGTTGCGGCGCTGCACGCGCGTGCGCTTCAGCAGCTTGCGGTGCTTCTTCTTCGCCATCCGCTTGCGCCGCTTCTTGATAACAGAGCCCACGACTACCCTCGCTCACTTCGAATTACTCGGTGCGGGGCGTCCGAGCCCACACGACCTACATCGGGCCAGCCTACCCGGCACCGCGTGATCCCGGTTAATCGAGGGGTCGCGAGCTCACGTCACGTCCCTCGCGCTAGGCGCTGCGCACCCCCACGAAGGACTGCTGGAGGTACTCATGGACGGCTCGCTCGGGGACCCGGAAGGACCTTCCTACCCGGATCGCGGGCAGATGACCTGCGTGCACCAGGCGGTACACGGTCATCTTGGACACTCGCATCACCGCGGCAACCTCCGCCACGGTCAGGAACTTGGCCTCGCTCAGAAGCCTTTCATCAGCAGCCATGTTCACACCTGACCTTCCGCGCATGTCGGACACCGGCTTCCCCTCCGGTGACTCCCACTCGCATGCGCGCTCCTCACCAGAGTAGGGGCGCGTGAGGCAAGTGGGGAAGAGGTGCTGCAACCACGCCGTTACCCGGACAGAAAAGTCCGATAGCCCTCAAACCGCATGCATACGCGCGGCAGTTCGGCGGCGAGGCACCTCCCGGCGTTCCACCCGGCGTCCCGGCGGCCTCCGCCCTGTCTCGTTGCCCGCTCGGCACCGTGCCCAAACGGCACGGCAGCACCAGCGGTTCCCGCCGCCCCACCCCGCAGGACCGTGCCCGGCTGCGCTGACCTGCGGCGCGGGCCTGTCACACGGTCTCCGCGGAGCCTTCCGGTCCGTCCGGGCGCCGCCCCTGCCGCCTGTTGCTGCCGCTGTCGGATCGTCACCCCAGTGTCCCGGGAGCGGTAGTGACACGCGGCTGCGCCCGGCGCATCCGTGTGCGGGCCATGCGCCGGTCAATGCTTCAATGCCACCGGGTCAGGGCAGCAGTCCGTGGTGCGGGAAGACGGCGCGGCGGGTCGCCAGGATGGCCTGGTCCACCGGGTCGGCCGGGTTGTAGCCGTCCTCCCAGGAACTCCAGCCGGCATCGCCCCTGCCGTCGGTCATCCGCTGCGGAGCGCCGGCCCTGGTCCGGGCATAGACGGCCTGCTGCCACTCCTCGGGGGTGGGGGTGGCCGGGTCGACGGGGGCGTGCGCCACGGTCGCCACGAGATGGGTCCAGGCTCTCGGTACCACGTCGACGACCGCGTATCCGCCGCCGCCCAGGGCGAGCCATCGCCCGTCCGCGTACTCGTGGGCCCAGTCGTGGCAGGCCTCCATCGCACCGCGCTGGGCGTCGACGCTCAGCGCGAGATGGGCCAGGGGGTCCTCGAAGTGGGTGTCGGCTCCGTGCTGGGTGACGAGCGCCTGCGGCCGGAACGCTTCGAGGAGTTCGGGCACCACCGAGTGCAGGGCCCGCAGCCACCCGTCGTCGGAGGTGCCCGGCGGCACGGCGATGTTGACGGCCCCGCCGGGGGCGGCGTCGCCTCCGCACTCCTCCGGCCATCCGGTGCCGGGGAACAGCGCCCGGGGATGCTCGTGGAGCGAGATGGTGAGCACCCGCGGATCATTCCAGAAGGCCGCCTGGACGCCGTCGCCGTGGTGCACGTCGACATCGAGGTAGACGACGCGTTCCATGCCCAGCTCCAGCAGCCGGGCGATGGCCAGGGCGGCGTCGTTGTAGACGCAGAAGCCGGAGGCGCTGCCGGGCATGGCGTGATGGAGGCCGCCGGCGAAGTTCACCGCGTGCCGCGGACTGCCCTCGCTGATGAACTCCGCGCCGGCGACCGACAGTCCGGCGATGAGCGCGGACACCTCGTGCATGCGGGGGAAGGCGGGGGTGTCGCCGTCACCCAGTCCGTAGTGCTCCAGACCGTGCCGCAGGTCCTCGGAGGCGGCCCGCACGGCGCTGATGTAGTCGGGATGGTGGACGAGCTGGAGGGTGGATTCCCCGGCCGGCCGGGCCCCGGTGACCTCGATCCGCCGGTCGAGACCGAATGCCCCGACCAGACGCCGGGTCAGTTCGAGCCGCACAGGATCCATGGGATGCCCGGGCCCGAAGTTGTACCGGGTGACCCCGTCATCCCACATCAGCCGCGCTTCACCGCTCATGGCTGACACGGTACACAAAAGGCCCCCGGGCCCGGCGCAGAAGCCGGG
>NZ_BAAAMJ010000046.1:0-81756 GCF_039529215.1 Streptomyces sodiiphilus
GGCGGGCACCCGCCGCGCGCGCCGGCGCGGGCGCCGGCCCGCCGCACCCCGGCCCGCGGACGGGTCGTGCTGCGGTGCTGACGCGACGCCCGCGCGCCGCACACCTCTCGGCCGTGCGCCGGGCTAATCCGTCAGCGATGACTCGGTCAGTTCTACCTGAATCTCCACCTCGACGGGCGCGTCGATCGGCAGCACCGCCACGCCCACCGCGCTGCGCGCGTGGATCCCGGCCGCGCCGAGCACCTCGCCGAGCAGCTCGCTGGCGCCGTTGAGGACGCCCGGCTGCCCGGTGAAGTCGGGCGCGGAGGCCACGAATCCGGTCACCTTGACCACCCGCACGATCCGGTCCAGGTCGTTGGTCACGGACTTCACCGCCGCCAGCGCGTTCAGCGCGCAGATCCGGGCCAGGTCCTTCGCCTCCTCCGGCGAGACCTCCGCACCGACCTTGCCGGTCACCGGCAGCCGACCGTCCACCAGCGGAAGCTGGCCCGCGGTCTGCACCCAGCGGCCGCCGGTCACCACCGCCGGCACGTAGGACGCCAGCGGCGGCACCACGTCGGGCAGCGTCAGGCCCAGCTCGGCCAGCCGCGCCTCGACGGCGCTCACTGCGGCTTCTCCCGCTTGAAGTAAGCCACCAGCTGTTCGGTGTTCGGGCCCGGCACCACCTGCACGAGCTCCCACCCGTCCTCGCCCCAGGTGTCCAGGATCTGCTTGGTCGCGTGCACGAGCAGCGGCGCGGTCGCGTATTCCCACTTCTTCATGGCCCCGACTCTAATCCCTCCCGGGCGGCTTCCCCCGCCGTCACGGGCACCCGCCCCCGCCTCACCGCACTGAGGGCGGCGACGTTCTAGGCTCGGCGGATGTGAGCAGACTGCATGTGGTCACCGGCAAGGGCGGGACGGGCAAGACGACGGTCGCCGCCGCCCTCGCCCTCGCGCTCGCCGAGGAGGGCCGCCGCACCCTGCTGGTCGAGGTCGAGGGCCGCCAGGGCATCGCGCGGCTCTTCGAGACCGAGGCGCTGCCCTACGAGGAGCGCGTCATCGCGATCGGCCCGGGCGGCGGGGAGGTCGCGGCGCTGGCCGTGGACGCCGAACGCGCCCTGCTCGACTACCTCCAGATGTTCTACCGGCTCGGCGGCGCGGGCCGGGCGCTGCGCCGGATCGGGGCCATCGACTTCGCCACCACGCTCGCCCCCGGGCTGCGGGACGTGCTGCTGACCGGCAAGGTGTGCGAGGCGGTCCGCCGGCGGAACCGGAAGGGCGGGTGGGTCTACGACGCCGTCGTCATGGACGCCCCGCCCACCGGCCGGATCGCCCGCTTCCTCGGGGTGAACGACGAGGTGGCCGGCCTGGCCAGGGTGGGGCCGGTGCACCACCAGGCGCAGGCCGTGATGCGGGTGCTGAAGTCACCGGAGACCGCCGTGCACCTGGTGACGCTGCTGGAGGAGATGCCGGCCCAGGAGACCGCCGACGGCGTCGCGGAACTGCGGGCCGCTCGTCTCCCGGTGGGCGCCGTGGTGGTGAACATGGTGCGCCCGCCGGTTCCCGGACTGACCGGCGGCGCCCTGGCCGCCGCGGACCGCGGGGAACTGGCCGGGGTGCTGGCGGGGGCGGGACTTCCCGCGGCCGGGGAACTGGCGGGCCCCCTGCTCGCCCAGGGCGCCCGCTACGCGCACCGCACCGGGCTGGAGCGCGGCCTGCGCGCCGAACTGGACGAGCTGGGGCTGCCGGTGCGGGAGCTGCCGATGCTGGCCGGGGGCGTGGACCTCGCCGGCCTCTACCGGCTCGCGCGCCGTCTGCGCGAGCACCCGTGGTGAAGGCCGGAGGTGAGCCCCGGATGAACCCCGCGAACGGACCGGCCGGCCCGGACCCCACGGCCCGCCCGGACGACGGCGGGGAAGGGCTCGGCCCCCCGCCGGAACTGAACCTGGACCCGCTGCTCGACGACCCGGCCACCCGCATCGTCGTGTGCTGCGGGTCCGGCGGGGTGGGGAAGACCACCACCGCCGCCGCGCTCGGCCTCCGCGCCGCCGAACGGGGGCGCCGCGTCGTGGTGCTGACCATCGATCCGGCCCACCGGCTGGCCCAGTCCATGGGGCTCACCGAGCTCGACAACACCCCCCGCGAGGTGCCCGGCACCGGCACCGCGGCCGGCGGCCGGCTGCACGCCATGATGCTCGACATGAAGCGCACCTTCGACGAGATCGTCGAGGCGCACGCCGACCCCGAGCGGGCCCGCGCCATCCTGGCCAACCCCTTCTACCAGTCGCTCTCCGCGGGATTCGCCGGCACCCAGGAGTACATGGCGATGGAGAAGCTGGGGCAGCTCAGCGAGCGCGACGAGTGGGACCTCATCGTGGTCGACACGCCCCCCAGCCGCTCCGCGCTGGACTTCCTGGACGCCCCGCAGCGGCTCGGCTCGTTCCTCGACGGCCGGTTCATCCGGCTGCTGACGGCTCCCGCCAAGGCAGGCGGCCGGGCGGGCATGAAGATGGTGAACCTCTCCATGGCAGGCCTGTCGGCGGTCACCGGCGCCCTCGGCAAGCTGCTGGGCGCCGGTCTGCTGCGCGACGTGCAGACCTTCGTGGCCGCCATGGACACCATGTTCGGCGGCTTCCGCACCCGGGCGGACGCCACCTACCGGTTGCTCCAGGCGCCCGGCACGGCGTTCCTGGTGGTGGCCGCGCCGGAGCGCGACGCGCTGCGCGAGGCGGCGTACTTCGTGCGCAGGCTGGCCGCCGACCGCATGCCGCTGGCCGGCCTGGTGCTCAACCGGGTGCACGCCGCCGAGGTCTGCGGGCTGAGCGCCGAGCGCGCGCTGGCGGCGGCCGAGACGCTGGAGGCGCGCGAGGCGCACCTCCCGGCCGGTTCCGAGCCGGACACCGGCGCGCTCGCCGCCGCGCTGCTGCGCCTGCACGCGCAGGAGATGGCCCGGAGGGCGCGCGAGGAGCACACCCGCGCCGGCTTCACCGCGCTTCACCCCCGTGTGCCGGTGGCCACCGTGGAGGCCCTGCCCGGCGACGTGCACGATCTGGAAGGGCTGCGGGAGATCGGGGACCGGCTGGCCTAGCCGGCCCGGGCCCCGCCCTGCTGCCCCGCCCCGGGCGCGGGACGGCGCGCCGTCAGCCCGCGGCCGCGTAGTCGCCGGGCTCCTCGGCGGCCACCGGCAGCCCGACCCGGGCGCTGATCTGCCCCGTGCTGCGCTCGTACTCCGTCCGCGCGGTCTCCAGCAGCCGCCGCCACGAGGTGACCGTCGGCCGCCGGCGCAGCAGCGCGCGGCGCTCGCGTTCCGTCATTCCGCCCCAGACGCCGAACTCGACGCGGTTGTCGAGCGCGTCCGCCAGGCATTCGGTGCGCACCGGACACCCGGTGCACACCGCCTTGGCTCTGTTCTGAGCCGCCCCTTGTACGAACAGTTCATCCGGATCCGTCGTGCGACAGGCCGCCTGCGCACTCCAGTCGGTAACCCAGCCCATGCCGGTGCCGTCCTCTCCCGAATCGAGGCTCCCCCACGGCGGCAAGAGGCATATTCACCCTTGCCAGTTGAGGACGTTACGGAAGGTAGACGGAGCGCAACACCCCCAGGGGGCCTAATTGTGGATGGCCCGTTCGGACTATGCGCGGTCTTGTGATCACCCACCGGAGTGAGCGGAAACCCGCATTGACCTGGGGTGGAAAGGGGACGTTCCCGCGTGATCCGGGCACCGGAAGGGGCTGCTGAGCAGGGCCTGGGAGGCGCGCCGCCCCACCCCCTCATTCACCCGAAGGAGTGAGTGGCCTGTTGACGCGAAGCGGTTAATGTGACCAATGTGCGGTTCGGGCGCGGAGTCGGCTCCCCGTCCCGCGTTCGAGAACGTAGGCTGACCCCCATGGGTAGGAAGCGTCCGGGTGGCGGAGTCAGCGCGGTCCAGCAGGGAGCGAAGTTCCTCGGGGTCAGCGTGCTGTCCGGGGCGGTGCTGGCGGGACTGGCACTGCCCGCGGTCGGCTCCCTGGGGCTCGCGGCCAAGGGGACCATCGAGGGCTTCGAGGAGATCCCCGCCGAGCTGAAGCGCCCGCCGCTCAGCCAGAAGACCACGATCCTGGACGCCGAGGGCGGCAAGATCGCCGACGTCTACTTCAGGAACCGCACGGTGGTCTCCCTGGATCAGATGTCCGATCACCTCAAGAAGGCCATCGTCGCCATCGAGGACGCCCGCTTCTACGAGCACGGCGCCATCGACCTGCGAGGCGTGCTGCGCGCCCTCAACCGCAACGTCGAGGAGGGCGGCGTCTCCGAGGGCGCCTCCACCCTGACCCAGCAGTACGTGAAGAACGTCTTCGTCGAGGAGGCCGGGAACGACCAGGAGGCCTTCGCCGAGGCGACCCGGCAGACGATCGGCCGCAAGATCCGCGAGCTGAAGTACGCCATCCAGCTGGAGCAGGAGCTGAGCAAGGATCAGATCCTGGAGAACTACCTCAACATCACCTTCTTCGGCCAGCAGGCCTACGGTGTCGAGGCCGCCTCCCAGCGCTACTTCTCCAAGTCCGCCGCCGACCTCGAACTCCACGAGGCGGCGCTGCTGGCCGGCCTGGTGCAGTCGCCCACCCGGTACGACCCGACGGCCGAGGACACCAGCGTGGCCCTCCAGCGCCGCAACCAGGTCCTCGCCCGCATGGTGCGCACCGGCGACATCACCCAGGAGGAGGCCGACGAGGCCGCCTCGCGCGACCTGGACCTGAACATCTCCACCCCGCGCAACGGCTGCATCACCGCCGTCCACGACGCCGGCTTCTTCTGCGACTACGTCCGCCAGGAGTTCCTGACCAACCCGGTGTTCGGCGAGACGGCCGACGAGCGCAGGGCCATCTGGTCGCTGGGCGGCATGACCATCCGCACCACGCTCTCCCCGCAGGCCCAGGAGGCGGCCGCCTCCGCCGCGTCCTCCCGCGTCGATCCGGACGACCAGGTCGCCGCCACCGTCGTCCAGGTGGAGCCGGGCACCGGCCACATCCTCTCCATGGCGCAGAGCCGCCCCTACGGCAACGACGCCGAGCAGAACCAGACGACGATCAACCTCAACGTCTCCCGCAACATGGGCGGCACCGCCTACGGCTTCCAGCCCGGCTCGACGTTCAAGCCGATCACCGCCGCCGCCGCGCTGGAGAAGGGCATCAGCCCCGCCCAGACCTACGAGTCGGACGCCGAGATCGAACTTCCGATGCGGGACTTCTCCAACTGCGACGGGGCCCCGCTGGGCAGCAGCTCCGAGGAGATGTGGAAGCTCGCCAACGAGTCGGAGACGATGGAGGGCTCCTGGGACATGACCGACGCCCTCGGCAAGTCGGTCAACACCTACTTCGCCATGCTCCAGCAGGAGGCCGGGCTGTGCGAGACGGCCACCCTCGCCGAGAGGATGGGAGTGGAGCGCGGCGACAACGACCCGCTGGGCATCAACCCGTCGATGTCCCTCGGCGGTGAGACCATCGCACCGCTGCAGATGGCGAACGCGTACGCGACCTTCGCCGCGAGGGGCATCTACTGCAAGCCGGTCGCCATCACCGAGGTGCTCGACGCCGACGGCAACGAGCTCCCCACTCCGGACGCCGGCTGCACCCAGGTCATGTCGGAGCGGAACGCCGACACCATCAACATGATGCTGCGCGGCGTCGTCGAGGACGGCACGGGCCAGCAGGCCGGCCTCGGCGACCGCGACAACGCCGGCAAGACCGGCACCACCGACGGGCGCCAGGATGCCTGGTTCGTCGGCCACACCCCGGACATCGCCACCGCCGTCCGGGTGGGCAGCGACCGCGACCTGCTGGAGATGTACAACATCACCATCGGTGGTCAGTGGTACGAGAAGGTGACCGGTGGCGGGCTGCCCGGCCCGATCTGGAAGGAGGCCATGAACGGCGCCCTCGCCGGCGTTCCGGCCTCCAGCTTCAACGTCGTCGAGGTCCCCCGTGGCCGGACCGATGAGAAGGACGACGACGAGGACGACGACCGTCCGGGCCGGGGCGGACGCAATGCCACCTCCGGCGGTGAGTGGGGCGACTGGGGCGACTGGGACTGGGACGACCCGGACATCAGCTTCCCCCCGGACTTCCTGGGCGGCGCCACCAACGGCAACAACGGCCGCGGCCGGGACTGACCCGGCGGGGCCGGGCGGGCCCGGGCCGGGAAGAACGCCCGGAGGCAGAGCTGTGACGGCGCCCGGGCGGAGACGCCCGGGCACCGTCACATCCCCCGCGTCAGCTCTTCTCCTGCATCTCGTAGTGCGAGAGCGCGAGCCCGAGGCCGAAGAACGTCGGCGCCCACTCCCCGACAAAGATGCCCCACCGGTCGGCCCGGGCGACCCCGGCATGCTCCTTGCTCATCGACCCCGCCCATGCCAGGACCGACATGCCGATGGACACGAACGCGGCCGTATAGGCGTGCTCACTGCGCACACCCTTCTCATGCATGGCCTTGATGATCACAGAAAAACTCCCTTCAGCGGCACAACACCACAAGCCACGCTAAAGGGGCATTTCTCTTCCCGCACCTCGCGCCCGCCCCCCTTCGGCCACCCGGGGTCCTGCCGCTCCCCGGCGGACGGGCGAGCGCCTCTCCTCACCCGGCCCGGACACACCGGTGCCGCCGGGACCGGGGCACTCAGCCGGCCAGGGCCCTCTTCACCGCGGCGGCCACCCGGCCGCCCTCCGCGCGGTCGCCCACCTTCGGCTTCACGATCTTCATGACCGCGCCCATCGCCCGCGGCCCCTCCGCACCCGACTCCGCCACGGCGTCCGCGACGATCGCCTCCAGCTCCTCGTCGGAAAGCTGCGCGGGAAGGTACTCGGCGAGCACCTCGCCCTCCGCCCGTTCCCGCGCGGCCTGCTCGGTGCGCCCGCCCTTGTCGAACGCCTCCGCCGCCTCGCGGCGCTTCTTCGCCTCGCGGACGATCACCGCCTGCACCTCGTCGTCGGACAGCACACGGGCCTCGGTTCCCGCGACCTCCTCCTTGGTGATCGCGGCCAGCGTCATCCGGAGGGTGGCGGAACGCAGTTCGTCACGCGCCTTGATCGCTGCGGTCAGGTCGTCCTGCAGCCGGGACTTGAACGTGGTCATGCGCACATTCTGACAGGCCGCTCCGAGCGCCCGCCCGGCTCGGCGGCCCCGCGCCCCCGCACCTCAGCCCTGCGACGGGTACAGCCAGCGCCGCAGCCACCGGCTCAGCAGCGGCATCAGGGCGTAGGTGAGCACCGGCGGCAGCAGCACCGGGAACAGCAGCGCCCGCACCGGCGTGCTCCAGTCCTGGATGTGCGGGACGACCAGCCAGGTCAGCAGCAGACTCAGCGGATAGACCGCGACGAACGTGGTGACCGTCATCTTCCACCGAGGCGGCGGCTTCACCGCCGTGCCCGGCAACGAGAACCACGTCTCCAGGCCCGTGCCGTGCTCGATCTCGTGCGTCGCCAGCCCTTCCACGTCCCGCAGCCAGGCCGCCCGCTCGTCCGACTCCAGCCACGAGGCCAGCCGCTGGGTGTCCGAGAACCGGACCACGATGTGATACGCGCCCCCGGGCCCCGCCGGACGCAGGATCGTCGACCCCAGCGAACCGGGACGGCGCACGTTCGCCTGCGTGATCCCGTGCAGCCAGTCCTCGAACTCCTCCTCACGCCCCCGCGCGACCCGGAAGGTGAACACCACCGTGGCCGGCTCCTCCGGCAGCCGCCGGCCCACGGGCGCCTCGGTACCCATGTCCCCCATGGAACCACGACCGTGGCACGGGCGGCCTCCCACGTCTGGAACCATGGGGCCATGCGCGCACGTTACGGAGCCCCCCTCACCCTGGCCGCCCTCGGAACAGCTGCCATCGGCTACTCACTGGCCGAGACCCGCGCCTTCCGGCTGCGACGGGTGACGGTCCCGGTCCTCCCGCACGGCATGCACCCGCTGCGCGTCCTGCAGGTCTCCGACATCCACATGGTCAGCGGACAGCTCAAGAAGCAGCGCTGGCTGCGCTCCCTGGCCGGGCTCCGCCCCGACTTCGTGATCAACACCGGCGACAACCTCTCCGACCCCGAGGGCGTCCCCGAGACCCTGGACGCCCTCGAGCCGCTCATGGAGTTCCCCGGCGCCTACGTCTTCGGCTCCAACGACTACTACGCCCCCGTCCTGCGCAACCCCGCCCGCTACCTGCTGGAGCACATCACCGGCCGGCACGGCGCCAACGGCAACGCCCCCGCCGTCGGCGTCCCCCGCAACCCCTGGTGGAAGCTGCGCGACGCCTTCGACGCCGCCGGCTGGCAGGACCTCACCAACACCCGCGGCCGCCTCCAGACCGCGGGCGCCGAGATCGCCCTCACCGGCCTGGACGACCCGCACATCAAGCGCGACCGCTACGCCGAGGTCGCCGGCGGCCCCGCGCAGGACGCCGACCTCTCCCTGGCCGTCGTCCACGCCCCCTACCTGCGCGCCCTGGACGCCTTCACCGCCGACGGCTACCCGCTGATCCTGGCCGGTCACACCCACGGCGGCCAGCTGCGCGTCCCCTTCTACGGCGCCCTGGTCACCAACTGCGACCTCGACACCCGCCGGGCGTCCGGCCTGTCCGCCCACCAGGCCGAGGGTCGCCGCGCCTACCTGCACGTCTCCGCGGGCTGCGGCGCCAACCGCTACACCCCGTTCCGCTTCGCCTGCCCCCCGGAGGCCACCCTCCTCACCCTCACCGAGCGCGATACCTGATTTCGCCCACGGCCGCGAGTCGGCTAGAGTAGTCGACGTTGCAACGGGGTGTGGCGCAGCTTGGCAGCGCGCTTCGTTCGGGACGAAGAGGTCGTGGGTTCAAATCCCGCCACCCCGACTCCGCAATATCGCTCAGGGCCGGTTCCCCTCAGGGGAGACCGGCCCTGATTGCGTTCTGGGAGCCCTCTGGGTGTCAACTGGGTGTGATCTTGAAACGGCGCCTCACGCCGACAACGCGAACTCCTGCAACAGCCGATCCAGGACGGGAACAGCGGAACGCGGACACATCGCGAACCGCTCGGCGAGTGACTGGTGCCACAGCTCGGTCAGTTGCTCCATGAGCAGCGCCCGCATCGAGTCGGTGACGTGTGCGTAGCGCGCCGACTGAGCCGTCCTCGTGCCCCATCCGGTCGTCCATGAGGACCTTGGGGGTGCCCAGCTCCTCCATCACCGTTCGGTGACCGTGCCGGAGCCCGTGCCGGGGCCGTGCCCGGGCGGGACATCAGCAGCCGGATGCAGTCGTTGAGCGCATCACGGCACGCGTGATCGGTCAGTACATCCGGGAGGTCACACCGAGAGAGTACGGCTGCCCACTGACAGTGAGCGCGCTGCGAGTCACGGCGCGCGTGAGCAACCTACTTGACCAGAGCGAGGAGGCGTTCGGTGTCAGCGAGGTCGTCGAGGACGATGTCCGCACCGGCTTCGCGTAGGGCCTCAGCGGAGCTGCGGCCGGTTGCGACCGCGATGACATGGACCCCGTGTGCGTGCCCTCCCTCGACGTCCGCCGGGGTATCGCCGATGAGCACGGCGTCCGCCGATACGGTCGCCGCCCGGCGTAGCGCGAGCGCGACGAGGTCGGGTCGGAGGTCTGCGTCCTCGCCATAGGCGCCAGCCTCCCAGTCGATCCGTGAGCCTAGACCGAACACGTGGAGCTTGGTCTCTGCGACCGCGCGCACGTTGCCTGTCACCACCGTCTGCCGGGCGCCAGCGGCGTGTAGGGCCTCCAGCGCCGCAGCAGCTCCGGGAAGGGCGGCCCCCCGCTCGCGGAGTTCGCGAGCGTTGGCGACGTGCTCCTCCGACAAGGCTTGCGCGAACCGCTCGAAGTCGGCCCGAGACGTCTCCAGGCCGTGCAGCTTGGCCGTTTCGCGGAAGATCACCGATTCGGTGATGCCGTCAATAGCCGCTTGCTCTCTCATCGGCATGCCTGTCACCTGCTCAAACGCCGCAGCGGACAGGGCGCGGCCGACTCCGCGCGTCTCGATGAGGGTGTGGTCGATGTCCCACAGCAGCAGCCGAGGCATGAATGCCCCTCCTCGGGGGTTTGAAGTGAGCTGTTTCGCTTGATGGTTGCGGACCGTACCCAAGCCGCAACGCCGCGGCCTACTCTGAACGGCGAGGGGAGAGCGCATGGCTGATTCACTGCACATCGGCGCCCGGATTAGGCACTACCGGAAGAAGAACGGTAACCGGCCGCTCGCTGCGGTGCCGGGCTGTGCGGGGTGACCGAGCGGTACTTCTCGATGCTGGAGAACGGCAAGCGGACCCCCTCCGCGAAGCTCCTGGGCCGGATCGCTTCTGAGCTTGGCGTTCCCGTAGCGTCGCTCCTTTCTGAGGACGCGCCGGAGGCGCCCAAGCCGCAGCTCACTACGGCCCCGGACGTGGCGCGTGCTCTCATGAGCTACGGGTCGTCTGGCTCTGCCCCCGCCGCTGGCCCGTCGGAACTGCGGGAGCGCGTTGAGGCGGCCTGGCGGGTGTGGCAGTCGAGCGCGGAACGGTTCTCCGAGATCGAGCCCGCCCTCCCCGATTTAATCGTGGATGTCGAGAAATCCGTTCGAGCGCACCGGTTGGCGACGGACGCGACTGCCCGCCGAGACGTGCTGCGCACTGCCGCGGATCTGTACGGGCTCCTCCGGTCCTACTGTCGGCGCTCCGGCCGGCTCGACCTCGCCCTGATGGTCGCGGACCGAGCCCGACGCGCTGCCGAGGACGCGGACGATCCGATCCGGATCGCCGCCGCGAACTGGAACCTGGGGCACTGCCTTCTGTCGCAGGAAGACGGAGCGCAGGAGGCCGAGGACATCGCGCAACTCGCCGTCAGAGAGCTGGAGTCGGTCCCGGAGGCGCGCAGAACGCGGCGATGCGCGGAGCCCTCGAACTCGTCAGCGTAGTCTCGCAGGCCCAGCGCAAGAAGTGGTTCGACGCCCGCGAACGCCTCGCGCAGAAGGCGGTTCCCCTCGGGAAGCGCGCAGGCGAGTCCAACACCATGTGGACCGTCTTCGGACCAGTGAACATCGATCTCCACGCCCTGAGTATCGAGCTGCTGGCCGGCGAGAGCGCTGAAGGTCTTCGCCTCGCCGATGAGCCGTGGCCGGGGCGTGGAGGGGGCCGTCCCCGCCGGAGATCGGGGGGACGGCCGGTTGGGCAGCGTCAGCGGACAGCCTGAGCGATCCGCTGGCGGAGGACGTCGTCGCTGATGCTCTCGATCTTGCGCCAGGCGGCGTCGCAGACCTCTTCGGTCTGAAGGTTGCCGATGTCGGCGGTTGTGCGGAAGAGGAAGCGGAAGTCGAAGTGCTGGTGGGCGGGCTCGTCCTTGGCGGGGTTGGCGTCGATGGGGTGGGCGTCGATGTGGAGCGGGATCTCTCCGTGCGGGGTGACGACGTGCGGCGGGATGCCGGTCTCCTCGGCGAGCTCGCGGCCAGCGGCCTGGAGAAGGGTCCCATCGGAGGCTTCGAGGTGGCCGCCGGGCAGCAGCCACTTCTGGGTCGCGTTGTGGAGGACGTGCAGGATGCGGCTGTCGGGGCCGACGAGGATCGCGCCGGCCGTGACGTGGCCGGGCAGGGTCTTGCGGCTGGTGAGGTCGTCGCCGTCGTCGAGCAGGCCGAGGAGGACGCCGAGCTCGCGCTTGTCCTCGGGGTGTTGGTCGAGGTAGGCGGTCAGGGTGGTGCGGATGTGGTCTGCCGTGATGGCCATGGTGATCACCTGTTGAAGTAGTTGAGCCAGGTCGCCGCGATGGCGGCGCGGTCGGCCGCGGGGACCTCGTGGATCCCGGGGGCGACGTCTTTGCGGGTGAGCATCCTGATCGCGGCGAGGATCTCGGCCTGGACCAGGAAGATGAACGGCCCAACGCTGGCGCCGTGGATGAAGTTGACGGCGTTGCCGCCGTTCGCCAGATAGAAGTAGTGGCCGGTGGTCTGGTAGCGGGTGACGTGGTCTCCGACGGTGGTGCGGGTGTAGACGTCGGGGAGTCCGGCGAGGTCGAGCTCGTCCTCGCTGCTGGTGACGGTGGCGACGTAGGCGCCGTTGCGGAGGTGGGCGAAGTCCTCGCCGCGCAGGGAGATCGCGCCGGTGGCGCAGAGGACCAGGCCGGCGCCGGTCAGGGCGGCTTCCCGGTCGCGGGCGACGGTGAAACCCTGGGAGAGGGCCTGGGTGCGGCGGACGGGGTCGATGTCGAAGACGGTGACCTGGACGCCCTTGGCGTGCAGGAGCCGGGCGATCGAGCTACCGAGCTTGCCGAAGCCGATCACCAGGGCGGGCCGTCCGTGGGGGATGTCGCCGCGTCCGCGCATGACGGCCTCGGTGGAGAAGACGACGGACTGGCCGACGAGGAAGTCCTCGGGGTCTTTCAGCGGGGACCTGGCGACGGAGATGACGGGGCAGGGCAGTTTGTCGAGGTCTTCGTAGCGGCGGTGGCCGTTCTCGGTGTCCTCGATCACCCCGGTGAGGTCGCCGGTGAAGCGGCTGTGCACTTCTTCGAGGGTGGGGGCGAAGTAGCCGCCGACATCCAGCAGGGCGAGGTCCTCGCCGGCGGCCCGGGACTCCAGGTAGTCCAGGGCGGTGTCCGGGTCGGTGAACAGCTCGCGGGTGAGCGCGTCGACGGGGAGGGTGTGCTCGACCTCGCGCCGGGCGGCCGGGCTGATCGACTTGGGTTTGGGCAGCACCGCCTTGAGCGTGGTCATCGTCGCGACGGCGCGGACGAAGGAGGGCCGCTCGGGCAGCAGGTGCGTGACGAGGAAGGACGCGGTCTTCTCGTCGGGGGCGAACTGGCTGGCGATCTTGGCGAAGTAGGCGTCCAGCCGGGCGCGTTCGAAGGTTTCCATGGCAGTGACCTCTCCTGGCGAGATGCGGGCCGTGCATGAGGGCTGGTGCGTTCAGGCGGTGCGGGCGAAGCCGAACAGCAGCCGGTCGGCGGCCAGTGCGGCATCGAGGTAGGTGTCCAGCCGGGAGGCGTCCGCGGACTGCGCGAGCGGGTCCAGGCCAAGGATCAGGGCCGCGTGCCCGGCGTCGTGGACCAGCCGGGTCCAGCTGGGGTGTGTGGGCAGCCGCAGGCCCCAGCGGGCGCCGGAGAAGTGCAGCAGCACCTGGGAGCCGATGATCTTCAGGCGACCGTGCAGGTCAGGGACGGGGTCCTCGGCCCGGGCGAGGCCGCCGAGGCACTCGGCCAGGTGCCGCATCCGGGCTTCGACCACGGCGGGCGTGTCGTGGCCGGCGCGGCCGGGCGGATGGGCGAGCAGAATGTGGGCCATGTGCCGGCCGTCGGGGGTGGTGCCGGGCCAGGTCCAGGTGCTCAGCCCGGTCAGCAGCCCCGTCTCGGGGACGGCGGGGGACTGGGGGAGCCGGGTCAGCACGGCTGGACCTCCCCCTGGTGCCGGGCGGTCTTGAACAGAGTCCAGACGATCTTGCCGAACGGGCGGCGGTCCTCGACGCCCCAGCCGTCGGCGAGAGCGCTGACGATCCGCAGGCCGCGGCCGGTGGTGTCGGTGTCGGCCGGGTCGGCGATCCGGGGCTGCCGGTGGCCGCGAGGGCGGCTGTCGTGCACTTCCAGACGGACGATGCCGTCCTCGGCGTCCAGCCTCACCAGGAAACCGCGCCCGGGCTCGCTGCCGTGGGCGAGGGCATTGGAAGCCAGCTCGGAGACGCAGAGCCGGACATCATCGGCCGGGCCGTGAAGACCCCAGCCTTCCAGGGTCGTGACGGCGAACTCGCGGGCCAGCCGGACCGACTCCGGCCTCGGCTCGAAGTACTTCTGCTTCGCATCAGGCATCGGAGCCTCACGTATCGGTGTCCAGAGTGGGTGCGGGGCCGCAGCGGCTGCGGACGTGCTCAGAGGGGCCCCCGGCGGGCCCGGAGCCGGCCGGGCAGCCGTCGCGGGGCCTTCGGATCGCCAGCAGCAGGGCTCCGGCCGCGGTGATGCGGGCCTTCCGCGCGACGGCTATCGCCTTGGGGCCCAGGTGCGAGACGGCGGGCACGACGACGCCATAGACATCCGGAAGTTCCAGGACGTCCAGCAGACCGGTGAACGCGGCCGAGCCGTCGGTGTCCGCCGTGCGCTCGGTGAAGACCCCCGACAGCGTCAGCTCGTGCTGGAGGCAGTACTCGGCCAGGGAGCCGTGCAGTGCCTCCTGGCGGGCGGCGGAGACCCGCACCAGCCGCAGAAAGCCGTAGACAACCGGGCCGCGGACGCCGCGATGCTCGGTGAGGGGTTCCATTGTCGTGACCATCCAGAAGTCCGGGTAACGGGTGTCACCGATCAGCCTGGCTCGGCACCAACCTCCGGCCAATGACCACCTGTTGCACTTCCGTGGCACTTCCGTCTCCCGGCCGTCCTTCCCGTGCTTCGATGAAGCGGGAAGGGAGCGACGCGTGGCGACCGTGCACCACTGGACCGGGCTGGAGGCCAAGGCTCTGCGGCTCGCGCTGCGGCTGAGCGTGAGGGCGTTCGCCGAGCATCTCGGCGTGGCGGTGAGGACCGTCTCCAAGTGGGAGAAGCAGCTGGCCGCCACGGAGCCCCGCCAGGACACCCAGGCCATCTTGGACACCGCGCTGGGTCGCGCGGACGCCGCGGCCCACCTGCGGTTCGAGACGTTCCTGTCCGAAACCGGAGCGGCCAGCGCTGCTGGGGGTGTCCGCCGGGTCACTCCCAGCGGGCCGCTGACCTGGGAGTACGAAACGTGGACAGATGATCTGGACCGGGCCGTGGTGGCTCTGTCCCGGCAGGACTTCCCCTTCGCGGACAGGCTGATCAGCCGGTGGACGATCCGGTTCAAGCCCTCCGCGCTGGACGACAGGGGCCTGTATCTCCTCGCCCGCTCGACCGCACTGCTGGGCGACCTCCGGCGCGACAAGGGGGCCGTGATCGGCCCGCTGTCGGCCCAGCACTCCTATGCCGCTGCCCGGTCACTGTTCACCCAGCTCGGCATCCCCCGCCGCGTCGCCCAGCTCGACCTCTCCCTCGCCGTGGTGACCGAGATGACCGGGAGACTGGAGGTCGCCGCCCGCCAGTACGAACACCTCGCGGTCGACGACCGGCTCTCCCGGCGTGACCGGGCCCGGGCCCGCCTGTGGGTGGGCACCGCCCTGAGCAAGGATGGCAACCACGACTACGCGAGTCGCGTCATGACCACCGCGACCCGGGAGTTCGAAGACCTCTCCGAACCCGAGGACTGGTCGGTGGCCCACCAGAAACTCGCCTTGGCCCACCGGGGCGCCGGTGACCTGGCCTCCGCCCTGCACTTCATCACCGTCGCCCGCAACACCGCCTCCACGGACGCGCCGATGCAGCGGGTCCGCCTCGACACCGCCCACGGACACATCCTGCTGACCGACCCCGCGACCCGCGATGATGGCCTTCACGTCCTCGACCAGGCCGCGAGGGTGGCCGAACGTTTCCACCTGAGCCATCAGCTCGCCAGCATCGAGAACATCAAGGCCATGAGCGAGGGACCAGCCGGCCCCCGGCGACGGTGACCAGGGAGAAGACCACGTGACCGAAAACCAGCAGACGATCAGCGAGGACCAGTGGCGCAAGGCCAAGCTGATCTGGGACTACCACCAGATGGGCCACGACCTGGCCCCGGCCGACGCCGCTATCGGGCTGGGCAGCCACGACCTCGGGGTCGCCACGGCCACCGCCGAGCTCTACCACGCCGGTCTCTTCCCGACCGTGGTGTTCACCGGCGGCAACAGCCCCACCACCCGAGCCCGCTTCCCCAGGGGTGAGGCCGTCCACTTCCGCGAGCACGCCATCGAGCTCGGCGTCCCCGCCGAGGCGATCCTGCTGGAGCCGAACGCGGCGAACACCGGACAGAACATCACTCTCTCCCGTGACGTTCTCGCCGGTGCCGGCATCACCCCGACCACAGTGCTGCTGGTCTCCAAGCCCTATATGGAGCGGCGATCGTTCGCCACCGCCCGCAAGCTGTGGCCCGAGGTGGAAGTGCTGTGCGCATCGGAGCCGCTGGAGCTGGACGACTACCTCAAGAGCATCGGCGACGCCAAGCTCGTCCTGGACATGCTCGTCGGTGACCTCCAGCGGGTGGTCGAGTATCCCAAGCTCGGCTTCGCCATCGCCCAGGATGTCCCGGAGGACGTGCATGACGCATACGAGTCCCTCATCCGCGACGGCTTCACCAGCCGCCTCATCTCCTGAGACCGCCCCCGGCAGGCTGTGCGCGATCCACCAGCCCAACGTGTTCCCGAGGCTGACCACCCTGGCCAAACTCTTCGCGGCGGACACCTGGATCGTCCTCGACGACGTCCAGTTCACCCGCCGCGACTACCAGCACCGCACCCGCCTGGCGGCCCCGGACGCCCCCGAGAAGACCAGGTGGCTGTCCATCCCCACCCACCTGCCCTATGGCCGCTCCACCCTCATCCGGGACGCGGTCATCGTCGGGAAAGAGCGAGCCCGGCGCCGTGCCCAGGGCCTCGTGCACGACTGCTATCGCTCCAGCCCTCACTGGCCACGGATCAAGCATGCGATGGAGCCGGTGTGGGATGCCTTCGCGACAGGGCTGACCGCGGCCGTCGCCGCGGCCTCCACCCGCGTCCTCCTCGACCTGCTCGGATGGAAAGGCATCATCCTCACGTCCAGCGACTTACCCGCCCGCCCCGGGCGGTCCCAGCGGCTGGCCGACCTCACCGCCGCCATCGGCGCGACGGCATACCTATGCGGGACCGGCGGCATGAAGTACCTCAAGACGGACTGCTTCGACACCAGAGGAATCCACGTCGTCCCGTTTCGTGCACCAGCCTCGGAAACCTGGGCCTTCGGGAGAGAGAACAGCGCACTCACTACGCTCACGCAGACAGGTGTCGACCAGGCAGCACACGAGTTCCGGATCATCGCCGCCCGGCATCGCGGCGTCAATGCTCAGATCGGTTCTGATCGCGCATCATGGTGCGCAGGGCCTGCCGAGCTGCGATGAGGTCGTCCTGGGCCTCGGTGAGCTGATTCCGCAGCCCGTCGCGGTCGGCTTCGGCGCGGGACAGCCTGCTTGTGCTCGGGTACTTCATCGGCTGCCCGAACGGGGCGGCGAAGAGGTTGACGAACACCATGTCGCAGTCCGCCGCTTCGCGCACCCGGTCACGCTTCCACTGATAGTCGGCGTACAGACCACCGATGTCCTCGCCCACCGGTGGGACCGCGTCATCACGGCGGAACACCGCTCGGCCGTGAGCGACGTTCCGCCGGACCGGCTCAACGCCCGAGCCCAGGAGATCCGCCCCCTGCTGCTCGCCGGCAGCGACTCCCTGCTGCGCGCCGGGGGGCCACTGGAACCCGTCGCCAAGTGGGCCGCCGCATTCCACAGCACCGGCCAAGCACTCGCCGAGGGCGTCCAAGACGGGACACTCGACCGCGGCCTGCGACAGGTGCTCAGCTACCACGTGATCTTCCATTGGAACCGGCTCGGGCTGTCCATGTGAGGGCAGAGCATCTTGGCCTGGGCAGCCAGAACGGCCATCCTCCGTGGCGCCGAGCACCAGGGGACCAAGGCGCGTGACGACGCTCGTTCATCGGCGGCAGAACGTCCCGCGACGCCCCGAGATCGGCTGGTAACCGATCCTCCTCACCTCGCAACCGCCAAGCTGAGCTGAGCCCTGGACAGCTGACTCGCCGTACGTGTCTCCGGGGGCTCACCTCTTCCTGCTGCAAGCCGAACGGAGAGCCACTTTGACAACCGTCACTGACCCCGATGAGCTGCGCGAAGCGCTCGTGACCAGCCTCGTCGACGGCGGGCACCTGCGGAGCCCCGAGGTCATCGCGGCCTTCCGCGCGGTCGAGCGCCACCGGTTCCACCTCGACGCCGACCTTCCGGCCGCGTACGCCGGCGACATCGTGCCCATCAAGCACGACGACAAGGGCGACATGATCTCCTGCATCTCCACCCCTTCGGTGATCGCCACGCAACTGGAACAGCTCGACGCAGCACCCGGCCACAAGATCCTTGAGGCGGGCGCGGCCAGCGGGTACAACGCCGCCCTGCTCGGTCAGCTCGTCGCCCCCGGCGGACATGTCTGGACCGTGGACGTCGACCGCGACCTCGTCGACACTGCCCAAGGCAACCTCGAACTGGTCGGGGCCTCGAACGTGACCGCGGTGCTGGCCGACGGCG
The DNA here is from genome assembly GCF_039529215.1 of Streptomyces sodiiphilus. Taxonomy (NCBI): domain Bacteria; kingdom Bacillati; phylum Actinomycetota; class Actinomycetes; order Kitasatosporales; family Streptomycetaceae; genus Streptomyces; species Streptomyces sodiiphilus. The sequence goes on from NZ_BAAAMJ010000046.1 coordinate 18,102, forward strand.
CGGTGGGACTGCCCGAGCACGCGCCGTTCGACCGCGTCCACTTCACCGTCGGCGCCGCCGACATCCCCGTGAAGATCCTCGACCAGCTCGCCCCGGGCGGACGCCTGGTCATCCCGATGCGGATTCGCGGCAGCATCTCCCGCAGCTTCGCCTTCGAGCGCGACGGCCAGACGTGGAGGACCGTCTCGACCGAGATGATGACCTTCGTGCCGATGCGCAAGAGCGTCGGAACCGACGTGCGCACCATGCTCGACATGGCGGGCGAGGGCGACGTCAAGTTGGAGACCTACAGCGAACAGGAAGTCGACCGCGACGGAATCCGTACCGTCCTGAGCCAGCCCCCCGTCGAGGTCTTCACCGACCTGAAGTTCTACGGGAGTCAGACCTACGAGTGGTTGTACCTGTACCTGGCGTACGTGCTTCCCAATGGGCTCTCCAGGATGCCCGGGACGCGCCCCGGCCTCCGCCCGAACTTCGGCTGGGGCTCGATGACGGCACTCGACGGCGACACCCTCGCCTACCTCACCAAGCAGGAAGGCGAGGACGAGCACGGCAAGTTCTGGCACGTGGGCGTCATCGGCCACGGCCCCCGCGCCAAGGAACTCGCCGACCAGGTCGTCACCGAGATCCACGCCTGGACCGAACGCGGCGCCAACGAGGTGCCGGAACCCTCCTTCCGCATGGCCGTCGGTGACGCCCGCCACCAACTGACCGCGGACCCGCGCTGCGTCATCGACAAGCCCGACAGCCGGCTCGTCGTCGACTGGCAACGACGGACGTGAGCCCCATATCGGGCACTCCCACAACGACACAAGAGGATCTTGCTCCCCCGGTCGCCCAGCGACGGGGGAGCGCCTACGAGCTACGGCGGCTGGATCTGCACTGCGGCTCGGCCGCCTGGGCATACATTTGGCCGGGCGGAGAAGTGCAAGCCGAGAACTGGGATGCGGAGGAGTTCCATGATCGCCACCTTCAGGAGTCCACCCCAACCCTGATCTTGGCGGCGCTCGTAATTTGGGACGAAGAGGTCGTGGGTTCAAATCCCGCCACCCCGACTCCGCAATACAAGATCAGGGGCCTGATCCGCTCAGCGGATCGGGTCCCTGGCCCGTTCCTGAAGGGCCGTCTGGGAGCCGCTGCCCGCTCCCGACCTCGTCATGTGCGTTGTCAGCCACTGCCTCTAGCCGCGCACCGCACCTCGATGTGTGAAGGGCGACTCCATGAGCCCGCCCGGTCTGCATATGACCCGAGGCGGCGGGGCGATGCGCCGGGGCTACGCCGGCACTCGTCCGTTTCCGTCGGGGTGGCGGTGGGTGAAGCAGAGGTGATCCCGACGACCTCGACCCGAACGCCCCATGCTTCGAGCGTCCTGGCCGCCTGCACCAAGGTGACCCGGGAGAATGGAAACAGGGTGTCGACGGTGAGGTCGGTTCCGTCCTTGAGCAGGATCGCGAAGACGACCTTCGAGGGTCGGAAGTCTTCCGGTAGACGGTGCCCTTTCCGGCCTGCGGCCACCTTCCGGGCGAATCGCTCCCTCCCCTCCCGGGAGTTTCGCAGGGTCTGTACGGCGACGAGTGCCTGGTTGAAGAGGTGGCTCAGCGCGTCCGAGCCCTTGGCGCGTTTCACCATGATCAAGACGTTGTCCGGACTCAGCAGATCACAGATCTCCACCCCGTTCCCGGGGTGCAGTGCGGTCCGGACGTTGTCGCGGTCCAAGCAGATGTAGCCGGGGCGCTGGTCCGGCACGGACTCGTTGTAGGCGCGCTCCCTGTCGCCGGGGTTCCACGGGGGCAGATCGACGGACGGGGAGTCGGTGATCAGTCGTTCGGCGTGCGAGCGGATCGTCTTCAGGTATTCCCGGTCGATCTCGTACCAGCATTCGTCCATAAGGAAGAATCGGCGGGAGTCGAGGAACACTTCCGCCTCGATCCACCGGAGTGCGCCGGACGTCCGGATCTCGTCGGGCCGGTCGGCGCGGCTGTGCCGGTAGAGGGTGACGGTTCCTTCCCGCAGCGCGGCCACCCGCCCACCGGCGCGCTGGACTCGCGCCCGGGAGAGGGCGTAGTCGAGCCTGAAGTCGTCGGTCGCCGGGCCGGCGACATCACTGTTGATCCTGACCCGAAACGCCCGGGCGTTGGTGTAGTCCTCCCAATGGTCGGCGGGGACGGAAACGCTGATCCTCCCCTCGGGCTCTCGGCCCAGGAGGTCGTCGAGGGCGGTCTCCAGACGAGTCAACAGGTCGGAGTCGTCGATGGGTACGACGTGCTCCACGAACTCCAGCTCCGGGCTCGGCTGCTCCTCGCGCAGCACACGGTTGATCGCACGGATGTCGGCGATCAGGTCGGCGCCCTCCACACCGAGCCGCAGGCGCAGGCCGACCCCTCCCTCGACGCTGGAAATCCTCGCGGGGTTTTCCCGGGAGATGGTGAGCGGGATGTCATCCAGGTGGCCACCGAGGCGGCGCACGATCTGGGCGTGCTCGACGATGCCCAGGCTCCACACCGAGGCGCCGCCCGGGATCAGGGTGATGTCGGTGCGCCCCCCGCCCGGGGTGTGGGACACCAGATCCCGGATTCGACCGGGATCCACCCGGCGGGACGCGAACCCCAACCCGAAGCGGCGATCCTTCAGGCGGTCGGGCACCAGACGAAATCCCTGATCGTAACCGATGGCATACACCTCGCCGTCGACGGCGAGCATCAACAGTCCGGCCGAACGATTGACCGACCGGGACACCTCGATCCCCGTCGTACGGAAGATTTCGTCGCACCAACTCGCGACGGGCTGTTCGAAGCTGCCGGTGACCAGGATCGCCGGTACACCGAGATTCTCGGGGAGGTGGAAATCCGCCCGGACCCGCACCAGCTGTTCGGCTTCCAGGGCGTCGAACATCGCGTCGACGGTGGGAGCGACACCCCGGAGCCGGTACAGGGTTCGCTTGGACGTACGGGTTGCCATGATGCCGCTCCTCGTGTGCGGCGGCGATAACCGCCCCGCGTCGTCGTTCTCACGTGCTTCTCCTCATGACGGAGTCCCGTCTCACGGCGGACCAGGACCTGTCTTCTCCGTGACCGGCCCGGTAACCGGCACCGGTCGGACCGTGATCAGCGCGCCAGCAGTGCGATGACCGCGACGACCTCGGCGCGCCATGCACGCACCTGGTCCTCGGTGGGGCCGATCTCGTACTGGTGGTAGTGGCATCCAAGGCAGAGCCGACTCCACACGGCCTTCGCCCGGCGGGCGGTCTCGGCTTCGACGCAGTCGCGAAGCCACAGGAGCGCGGCCCGCATGGAACCCTCACGGATCGCACGGGGCACACCGTGAGCGGTGAGACGGTCGGCGATCGCGCTCTCCAGCGCGGCGCGCAGGGCGAAGGCCGCTCCGCGGCACCGGCTCGCCGCCGTGGCGGTGAACAGGGTGGGGACGCCCGTGACCGGATGGGTGGTGGCGGGGGCGCCATCGGCCCCGACGAGCAGATCGGCGGTGTGGAGCAGCTGACGACTCGTGGTGTTCACCGGGTGACCTCCTCCGGCTTGCGGACGATCTGTGCGATGGCCCCGATCTCCCTGACGAACCGCTGCGGATCCGGCATCGGGGTGCCCGACGGATGTGCGCCCTCCTGGCACCGCCGGATGAGATCCACCGCCCCGGGGCCACAACGCCTGCGCAGCTCGCGATAGATGTCCCCGGCCCTCTTCGACGGGACTCCGAGAAGCCCCGGGCCGGCGATGTCCATCAGCCCGACGGCGGCCGAGACGGTCTTCTCCGCCTCGTACTCGGTCAGGCCGGCACGGTGCAGCCGCAGCCACGCGGCTTCGGAGAAGGCCCGTTCGAGGACGGTGCGGCAGAGGCTGGGCAGGACATGGGTCAGGGCGGCGGGCGGAAGATTCGGCGTACGGGCGAGGGCGTGGGCGTCGTCCAGCGCCTGACCGATCGGATCGGTCACCCGGCGCACGGCCACCACCGACCGCGCTTCCCGCTCCACCTCCAGCACCGTCACCGGGAGCTCCTGGTTGGTGAAGGCCCGCTGGAGCCGCGTGTCGTGGGTGAAGACCACCACCTGGCGGGTTCCACCGAGCTCGTGCAGCACCTTCGCGAGGCCGTGGACCTTCGCGGGGTCCATGGACTGGACGGGGTCGTCGATGACGACGAACCCGAAGGGGCTCTCCGGCGCGGTGGCGCGCGGCAGGAAGAGCGAGAGCGCGAGGGAGTGCAGCTCGCCCTGGCTCATGACGCCCAGAGCGGCGGCCTCCGTGCCGTCCACGGACACGTCCATCACCAGCTTGCGCACGGCGGCCTTCTCGCTACCGGCCAGGCGTACGGAACGCAGGTCGACGTTGCTCTGCTGGCGCAGTTCCTCCCAGATCCGCTGCGAGTGCTCCTCGAAGGGCCGCAGCCGTTCCTCGCGCAACTCGGCGCATGCGTCCTTGAGCCATTTGCGTGCGGCCCTGACTTGACGCAGTCGGGGCTTGCCGGCGTGTGCGGCCCGGGCGCGGCCGAGCCAGGAGGCGAGACGGGTGACGCAGCGTCGCCACCCCGCGTCGAGCTTTTCCAGCTCCCGGGAGGCTTCCTCCCGCAGGGTCGCCCCGGCATCGGCGAGGACGAGCGCGGTGGTCTCGGCGCGAGTGGCGAGCAGCCCGGCGTCCTCGATCACCCGGCAGGCCGCCCACTCCTCCCACGGAACGACCAGCGGGGCGGGCAACCACCCGGGGACCCGAGCGATGAGATGACGCAGGGCGTCCATCGCGTGCCGCAGCTCGGTGCGGGCCTCCTGCGCGGCGGCGGCCTCCCGTCGCAGCGTCGCCACCTGCTCGGCTGCCCGCTCGGCCCACGCCTCATCGAGCCGCCGACCGGATCCGCACACCGGGCAGGTGTCCTCGTCGGCGTGCCGAAGACTGTGGTCCAGGGCCCTGGACAGCAGTTCGGCCCGCTGGTGGGCGTCCTCGGCGTTCGAGGAACGTACCTTGTCGAGTCCGGCGACGGCCTCCTGCAGCCGGTCCACGGCCGCACCGACCGCGTCGAGGTCGGGACCGGGCAGTTCGACGGTCGCCCGCAGCTCCCTCAGGCGGTCGTCATCCGCCTCGGGAAGCCCGGTGACGAGGGCGTCCAGCTCGTCGAAAGCGGGAACCCCCGCACGTCCGATGGCCGTGAGCGCGCGTTCCGCCCGGGGGTCGTTCAGTGAGGACAGCTCCTCGATGAGGGCGGGCAGTTCGGTCTCGGCCGTCTTCACCGCGGAGGTGAGCGACTTCTCGATGGCCTGGAGCCGTTCGTTCGCGGCTGCCGCCTCTCCCAGCCTGAGGATGGTGGCGACCGAGTCGTACAGCTCGCTGGGCCTGCCACTGATGACCTTGTCGAGGTCGGAGTACGACAGGAAGGGCCGGTAGTCATTCAATGCCTGTCCCCAGCCGGCGTCCTCGAAGGGCCGCCGGCCGTGTCCCGGCCGCCTGAACTCGACCTCCGGGGTCGTGACGTCGTCCCCTGACCAGGTGCACGTCAGCGTGGACGGCCGGGCGTCACCCGCGACGGCGAGACGGACCTCGACCCTCGGCTCGGCCCCGTCGTGCAGATTGCGCCAGTGCCGGCGCCACACCTCGCCGCGCTGCTTGTCGAGACGGGCGGTCCGCCCGGTGAACGCCGTCTCGACGCCCTCGGCGAAGCTGGACTTCCCCGAACCGTTGCGCCCCACCACGAGGGTGACACCGGGCTTCGCGTTCAGCGGCAGACGGGCCTTGCGGCCGATACCGCGAAAGCCGCCGACGCTGATGGATTCGAGGAACACGTGGTGCTCCGGGCGCGGGCCGACAGGCGGGTTCGGGTCGTTTCCCGAGTCGTTCAGCACCTCGCGAAGCATCTCCTTGGCCGGTTCGGCGAGGACGGACGCTTCGAGGCGCTCGGTCAGTCGGGCCACCACCGGGGTGGCCTCGTCGCCGGGGGTGCTGCTCCCGATCTGCTCGACGTGCTCCAGGGGCTCGTGGTGCTCAGGGGGTTTTGTCATGGCGCTCTCCGCCCTTCCGCGGTCCATTCCGATGAGGAGTCGGCCGGGCGAACGCGAGGAGCGGGAAGCGGGAGCCTCCGGCTTTGTCCGAGCCCGGTGCGACGGACCAGACATTAGAGACGGAGATGCGGTGCTTTCCATGATCTCAGCGATAACCGGGGTTATCACAATTGCCTTTCTGGGTGCGGGATGTGACGCCCTTCTGATCACAAGGAGGTGCGCCTTGTAGCGTCCCCGTCCGGCGACTCGTCGGCCGGTATCGCGCCCTCCGACCCCTCGGCCCCGAGGGGAACGCGACCGCTCCGGCCCCGCCCGGCGGTCAACCTCGCCTTTCGGCTCCGGGAGACATTGCCGGTCGTGCTGTCTCCGAGGGGCTCCGGCCCGGTCGTGTGCCCTTCCGGGCGCCGGCGGCCCTCCCCGTGGGCGGGGGCGAATCCGGTGCCCCGCGTGGCCGGCGAAGGCCGGAGGGGGTCTTACCGCTGTCCGCCCGAGCCGAGACCCGAGGCGCTTGACCAGCCGGGAAGCGGAGGCGACAATGGATGTAAGACATTTGTCATACACGCGGGGGCGGGGAAGGGAGAAGGGAATGGCCGTGAAGGCCGAACAGAAGAGCCGCGCGTCGGGGGAGACGGCCAAAGCCTCCAAGAGCGCATCGTCCGCGAGCCGGACTTCGCGGGCGCACCGGAAGCAGAGTCGAAACGCTGCGACCAGCGTGGCCCAGGTGCGGCTGCGCCCGGACGAACTGGCGGAACTGGAGCAGGTGATGCAGACCCTTGATCTGCACTCGCTCTCCGATGCCCTGCGCGAAGGGCTTCGGCTGCTCTCCCGGGAGGCGACCGAGGTTGCCGCCGCGCAGGAGATCCGCGACTTCTACCAGGAGGGCCGGGCTCCGACCCCTGCCGGTGTGCTGCCCGTGACGGCGGACGAGTTGGCAGCGACGGACGAGATCGAATGGTGAGCATCGGCTCCGCTCTGCGGGGCGAAGTGTGGGGTTGCGCTCTTCCGGCCCCCATCGGCCCGCATCCGGTGGTCGTCCTCACGGTGAACCGCATCGCCGAACCGCTGTCGGCGCTCACCGTCGCAGTGATCACCGGAACGCCCGGCCCCGCCTCCACCCATGTGTCGATCGGCCCCGACTGCGGGGTGACCAAGTACGACGAGTCCTATGTGAACTGCACCGACCTGCACACCGTGGACAAGCCGAGACTCCGACGGCGTCTCGGCCTGTTGGCTCCGAGCGAGATGCGCGGCGTGGAGGAACGCGTTCGGGTGATCCTGGGGCTGGCGTAGTCGTCACCCGCCCCGGGAACCACCTCCTCACACCCTTGCCCCTCGCTACTTCGCCCCCGGCGCCCACAGGGCGGCCACGATCTCCATCTGCTTGAGAACGAGGTCCACCGCCTCCCGCTCCTCCTCCGGCGGGTAGTCGAACATCGCCAGCACGCGGCGGATACGGGTGCGCAGCTTGGCGCGCACGGGCTCGCGGGAGAGCCAGTCGACGGAGAGGTTCTTCTGGATGTCCCTCACCAGGGCCCGGGCGATCTCGGCGAGGGTGTCCTGGCCGCCCTCCATCAGCTCGGCCATGTCGTGGTGGGCGACCGCGTCGTAGAAGGCCAGCTCCGCGTGGTTGAGCGGCGGATCGAACCGCTCCCCCCGGCGGGCCTCCGCCGACACCTCCCTGGCCAGGGCGGCCAGCTCGGCGATGACCTGCGCGCTGGTGAGCTGCTGGAGCATGTACCGCTTCATCAGCTCGTCCAGGCGCCGGGCGAAGCTCTCGTGGCGGACGACGTTGTGCCTGGTCACCTCCCGCATCTTCTGCTGGATCATGCGGCGCAGCGCCTCGGTGACCAGGTGCGGGGTCTCGGAGTTCTCCAGCTTGCGCAGCTGCGCCTCGTTGATACGGGTGATGTCCAGCCGGCCGATCCCGGCCTCCGCGTACAGGTCGGTGATCTCCTCGGCGTCGACGACCGACGCCGCCAGGGCCTGGAGGTAGCGCCGGACCTCGGCGCTCAGCGGCTGCCCGCTCGCCTCGCGCTGGGCCGCGTCGAGCTTGACCATCCAGGCCCGGACCTCGCTGAAGAAAGCGATGTCACGGCGCCAGTCCTCCAGGTCCGCGCAGCGCTCGGAGATCTCGCGGCTCATCGCGCAGAGGCGGTAGAAGCGGTCGAGCCGGGTGGCACTGTCCTTGAAGCGGACGGAGAGCGGCTTGGCCCCTGGCTCGACCCTGTTGCCCGGGTTCTTCGGGTCACGCAGGAAGTCGGCGGTCAGTCGCAGCGCGCGCTTGCGGACGTCGGGACGGCCGGTGTCGGCCAGCCACTCCCTCCAGCGGCAACCGGCCAGCAGCCCGCGGATGGTCGACAGCTCGTTCTTGACCTCGGTGATGGCCCGATCGACGTCCGCGCCGAGTGTCTGATCCGCGCGGTCCCGGTCGGTGTACTCCTCCAGGGCCTTGGCGAGGTTGTCGGTGAGCGGCGCGTAGCCCACGAGAAGGCCGTCCTGCTTGCCCCGGAAGCGGCGATTGACGCGGGCCAGGGCCTGCATCAGGTTGGCGCCCTGCATCGGGCGGTCCATGTACAGGGTGTGGATGGGCGGCGCGTCGTAGCCGGTGAGCAGCATCGAGTGGACGATGAGCAGTTCCAGCTCGTCGTCCGGGTCCTTGGCCCGGGCCTGGACGACCTTCTGTTGCGACGGCCGCAGAGCGTGCTCGCGCAGGTGCTTCCCGTCGGAGGGGTCACTGTGGAAGACGATCTTCATGACGCCCCGGTCGGGCTCCTTGGCGACCCACACCGGCCGCCGCTCGGCCAACGCGTCGAAGAGGGACACGCAGACCTCCCGGGTCATGCACACGACCATCGCCTTGCCGGGACCACCGAGGTCCGGCTTGACCAGCTCCCGGCGCTTCTCCCAGTGGGCGATCAGGTCGTCGGCGAGCTCCGCTATCCGGTCGGGGGCACCGTAGACGGTGTTCATCGCCGTGGCGCACTTGATGACACGGCGGCGCTCGGCATCGTCCATGCCCTCGGTGAGACTGTTGGCCTGCTCGTCGATCTTGCCCGGGTCGACGTCCTTGGGCAGGTCGACCTTGATGACGCGCGGCTCGTGGAAGACGCGGACCGTGGCCCCGTCATCGACGGCCCGCTTCAGGTCGTAGACGTCGATGTACTCACCGAAGACGGCCCGGGTGTCGGCCTGGTCTGTCGAGATCGGCGTGCCTGTGAAGGCGAGCAGGGTGGCGTGGGGGAGGGCGTCGCGCAGATGCCGGGCGTAGCCGTCGAGACTGTCGTAGTGCGAGCGGTGCGCCTCATCGACGATCACCAGGATGTTGCGCCGCTCGGAGAGGAGCGGGTGGGAGGTGCCGGCGGCCTTCTCCTCCTTGCTCAGCCCGAACTTCTGGAGGGTGGTGAAGATGATCCCGCCGACGTTGCGGCGCTTCAGCTCGGTGCGCAGCTCTTCCCGCGTGCCCACCTGGAAGGGCTCCTGCCGGAGAAGGGCCATGCTGTCCCGGAAGGTGTCGTAGAGCTGATCATCGAGATCGTTGCGGTCGGTGATGACGACGATGGTGGGGTTGTTCAGAGCGGGGTGGCGGGAGACGAGCGCGGCCGTCTCCACCATCTCCTCCGACTTGCCCGCACCCTGCGTGTGCCACACGACGCCGGCCTGCCCGGTCGAGCGGGACGCCTCGACGACCGCGTCCACCGCCTTCTTGACCGCGAAGTACTGGTGTGGCTTCGCGATCCGCTTGCCGGAGAGGGGCTCGCCCGGCTTGGGCGGGGGGAAGTTGACGAAGTCGCGGGTGAGGGAGAGGAACCGCTCCTGCGTGAACAGGCCGTGCAGGGCCAGGGTCAACGCGTCCACACCGTCGTAGCCGGGCACGGTGGTGTCGACGCGCTTGCCCTCGTGGTCGACATTCCAGGGCGCGAAGTGCTCGTACGGCGTGAAGACCGTGCCGTACTTGGCGGTGATGCCGTCCGAGACGAGGCAGAGCACGTTGTAGCGGAACGCGATGGGGAACTCGGACAGGTAGGTCTGGAGCTGGACGTGCGCCGACTCGATGGTCGCCTTCTCGTCGGAAGCGCTCTTCAGCTCGACGACGGCGAGGGGAAGGCCGTTGACGTAGAGAACGATGTCGAAGCGGCGATGGCTGCCGTCGGCCTCCCGGAGGGTGACCTGATTGGCCGCGAGGTACCTGTTCGCGTCGGGGTCCGCGAAGTCGACGAGACGGACGGTCGGGGTCTGCTCGGCGCCGAAATCGTCGACATAGGTCAGCCGTATGCCGGCGGTCAGGTACTCGTGCGCCTGCCGGTTCTCCGGGTACGCCTCACGGGAGGCGGGGTCGGTGGCGATCCGGAGAGCCTCGTGGACGGCGGTGGCGGACAGCTCCGGATTCAGCCTCTCGATGGCCAGTCGGAGCTCGTCGTGCAGGACCAGGTCGTCCCAGTCCCGCCGGTGTCCGGTGCCGGGGGCTAGGTCCTTGCCGGCCCTGGTCTCCCAGGCGAGCTCACCGAGCTCGTCGAGGGCGAGGTTCTCCCAGACGGACTCGGTCATCCTGGCGTCGAGGTGAGCGGGAATGTGCTCGCTGCCGCCACCGGTGGTCATACGGCGTCCTCCACAATCTTCTCGGCGTCACGGACGCGGAGCTTGCCGGACATCAGCTGGGGGAGGAGCGTGTCGCGGAGGGTGGTCAGCATCCGGCACTCTCGGTCAAGTGATCGCATGTGAGCGAAGATATTCGACGCAGTTTCGCCGAACTCGGCAAGCATTTTTCTGTCGGGGTGCTTAATGTAGAAGTTTGCCGCCTCTGCGGCAGCGACACGCTGACGTCCAGACGAGCCGATCATATTTCGGATCATGTGCTCGCGAAACCTTTTGCTGCGCGCGAGGAAGTAACTGAACTCGGGCGGGACTCCCTGAACTGAACGCATCACAATGAACTCCGTGGAGCCCACTCCGATCTCGCCATCTTCCATGAAGTCGACATAACCCGTCTTGCCATTCTCCAGGCATGGTGTAATACGGGCCAGGAGTGTGTCGCCGTTCATGAAGCGGGTTCCCCCCTTGGGTTCCCTTCTTGACCAGGCACTGATGCCCGCGCGATGAGTGGAGAGAGCGGCCATGTCCACGTAAACAGCTACCGATGGCGCTTTCGCGACCTTGGGGCTGAAGTGGACGAATTCCGTGACGGGGGCAGCTGATTCTGGATCGGGGTCGACCTCCACTCCCATGAGCTCGATCTGAGCCTGGAGCAACTGTTCGTAGGTAACGGCGATGCGCTCGTTGATGGCGATCTTGTCGTCCAGGGCCCCGAGTGCTGCCGCGATGGAGTCCTGTTCGCCTTGAGGTGGTACAACGACTGGAACTGCGCCGATAATCTTAGTATTTAGGTTCGGCATGGTTGCGCCGACTGCATGTTGCTTGATCCACTGTCGCACACTGGGGTGCCCCAGATAGTAAGAGAGATATGCGGAGTTAATCTCATTGCCTGGTCTGATGCGCAAGCAGCCGGTACCACAGAGCCATCCCTGCTGGTCCGGACGAACCAATGCTCGTCGGCCTACGTCGCCTCGTCGCGAGTAGACGATGTCGCCGACTTCAAGTAGATAGCGGGAAAGCCTCAATGAGTCTTCAACGGTAATGCGCGCAATGAAATCCTCCCGGATGACATTATCCCCAATATCTTGAGGCATTACGCTCGGAACTCCAACCGAAACATAGTCCGAGGCGTGAAGTTGGCTACCGAAAGGGCCGGTTTGAATATTTCCACCGCCGCGTTCACAAATCTCCACAAGTGTGGTCTGTTCCCAAGTAGTCGGTACGCCAGGGACGACTGCCTCAACCATCAATCCTCCCCAGCTGCTCGCGCACCACCGCATCCAGACGGGCTGACTCGTCCATCTGCTCGAACAGCTCCTTCGTCAGACGGGCGATTCGTTCCTCCACCGGCTCCGCGTCCGGGTCCTCCGCGATTTCCGCCGCACCCACGTACCGCCCTGGCGTCAGCACATAGTCGTGCTTCTCGATCTCCTCGATCGTCGCGCTGTAGCAGTACCCCGGCACGTCCTCGTACGTAAGACCCTTGTCCTTCGCGGACTTCGTGCCCCGCCACGCGTGGTACGTGTCGGAGATCTTCTCCAGGTCTTCTTCCGTCAGGATCCGCTCCGTGCGGTCGACCATCGTTCCCATCGCGCGGGCGTCGATGAACAGCACCCGGCTTCGCCGGTCGTTCAGCGCCTTCGCGCCCTGCGGGGACTTGTCCTTTGTCAGGAACCACAGGCAGGCCGGGATCGCCGTCGTGCGGAAGAGGTTGCCCGGCAGCGCGATCATGCAGGAGACCAGGTCCGCCTCGACCATCGCTGCGCGGATCTCGCCCTCGCCCGACTGCTTGGACGACATCGAGCCGTTGGACAGCACCACGCCCGCGCTGCCCCGGTCGCCCAGTTTGGAGACGATGTGCTGGAGCCAGGCATAGTTGTCGTTGGACTTGGGGGGGACTCCAAAACGCCACTTAGGGTCATTTGCTGTCGGTCCCCAGTTGTTGTCATTGAACGGTGGGTTGGCCATGACGAAATCGGCCTTGAGATCCGGATGTTTGTCATTGATGTTGGTATCTCCCCAGCGATCGCCAAGCCCTTGGGGGTCCATGCCGTGGATGGCGAGGTTCATTTTCGCCAGCCGCCAAGTACGCTCGTTCGATTCCTGGCCGTATACGGCGATATCGTGACTGTGGTCCCGGCCACGACGACGTTCGACGAACTTGCCGCTCTGCACGAACATGCCGCCCGAGCCACAGCAGGGGTCGTACACCCGCCCCTCGTACGGCTCCAGCACCTCGACGATCAGGCGGACCACACTCGCCGGCGTGTAGAACTCGCCGGCCCGCTTGCCCTCGGCCCGCGCGAACTTCTCCAGGAAGTACTCGTACGTCTCGCCGAGCACGTCCTGCGCCGGGCGGTCGCCGTGGCCCGTGAAACGGGCGTCGCTGATGAGGTCGACGAGTTCCTTCAGACGGTTCTGGTCGACGTTGTCACGGTTGAAGATCTTCGGAAGGACGCCGGTGAGGACCTTGTTGGCCTTCATCACCTCGTCCATGGCCGCGTCGAGGAGCCCGCCCACGCCGCCCTCCGTGCTGGCCGCGTTCTCCGAGATGTGGTCCCAGCGGGCGGTCGGGGGCACCCAGAAGACGTTCCTCTCCGTGTACTCGTCCTTCTCCTCCAGGAAGGCCGCCCGGCGGTGCTCGGGGATCTGGGCCAGCTCGGGGTCGGCGGCCAGTTCCTCGCGGCGCTCGGCGAAGGCGTCGGAGACGTACTTCAGGAAGACCAGGCCGAGCACGAACTCCTTGTACTGGGCGGCGTCCATGGAACCCCGGAGTTTGTCCGCGGCCTTCCAGAGGATGTCCTGGATCTGCTTGGGGCTGGAGACGCTGAGCAGTTCGCCCTGTCCGGGGGCTGCCGCGGCTCGTTTGCGGGGAGGCATCGTTCCTTCTTCCGAGTGGTCGGTGGATGGGCGTGGAGGGTGTGGTGCGGGGGCGGGTCAGGGGTATGGATCGGCGAGGGTGAGCGTGCCGTCCGTCAGGCCGGCGATCGTCAGGTCACGGGCCTCGGTGAGTGCGTCGAGCCGGGCGCGCAGCAGGCGTTCCCGGTGCTCCGCCTCGGCCAGCAGGGCGTCGAGGCGCAGCACCTCATCCGGTTCGAGGTCGGGAAGTTCATACTCCTCGATGCGGCGGGCGGGGCGTACCGCGCCGGGACTGCGGGCGGTGCCCCGGGCCGCGCCCAGCAGAGCCGCCAGGACCCGCGGGGTGAGCGGTCGCCGGGCGTCGGGGGCGACCCGCAGGACGCGGGCGGGAAAGACGACCACCGATAATCCCCCGTGGTCGACGTACAGCCCGAGGCGCGGCGCGAGGGTGTGGACGATGTCGCCGGGTTCGGTCAGCGCCACCCGGTCGTACTCGGCGGCCAGGACCAGCCGGTCGATACGGCGCGCGCCGACGGGCCGTTCGCCCGTGATCTCCTCGGGGCCCAGGACGACGTGGTGGCCGTCCGCCGAGAAGTGTTGGTCGCTGACGCGGTGGCCGGAGACCCTGGTCACCCTGCGGTCGGCGATCAACCCGCCGAGGGTGATGCGCCGGGGCAGTCGGGCGACCCGGCGCAGTACGCCTCCCCGGTAGGGGCCGTGTTCCTCCTCGTACGCGCGGGCGTCCGCCTCCGCGCGCTCCAGGCGCGCTTCGGCCTCGGCGATCAGGGCCGGGCGTTCGAGGACCGTGTCGGACCAGATCGCGGAGGCCGGGGGCGCGGGCGGGGTCAGCGGGCCGCCGAAGGCCCGGTCCAGGTCGGCGACGGAGACCACCCGGCCGTAGCGCGGGTCGTGGCCGTCGAGCGGCCGGAAGCCTTCCGTGCGCCAGAGGAGGACGTCTTCGGCGAGTCGCAGGCCCACGTCCGCCGTGAGGTGTTCGGAGCTGATGTCGACCAGTAAGACCTTGCCCTTCGCCTCGGGGACGGGATCGCGGGTGAGCGTCCACAGAGCCGGGTGGTAGCCGGGGCGGAAGGGCAGGACCCCGCCGGGGAGCGCGATGACGGACTCGACGATGTTGCTCCGCAGGAGGGCGGAGCGCAGCCGGGCCGCATCGGTGTCCCTGAGCGCGCCCACGAGCGCGTCGGCCGGGCCCAGGACGAGAGCCGTGCGACCGGGGCGCAGGAGGTCGGCGACGCGCTCGACTTCCGTCAGGGCGGTGAGGGCGCAGCGGTTCTCGCCGGGGCGGTAGGGGAGCCGGGTGACGATGATGTCCGGATCCGCGAGGTCCTCCTCCAGCTCGGTGCCGGTCCGGACGTCGAGGTGGAGTTCGTCGATGCCCGCGAGGAGAAGGCGGCGGCGCGTGACGCGGGCCAGCCGGTCGTCGGGGTCGGCGGCGAGAACGGTGACGCGCTCGCGGTCCTCCGTGCCGTCGAGGAGTGCGGCGAGCAGGTCGCCGGCACGGGCGTACGGGTCGGCGAGGACCGGGGACTCGCCCTGCTCCAGGCGGAGGGGGAGATCGGCGAGCCGGGCGAGCAGACGGTGCAGTTCGGGCGCGACGGCGTCGGCGGCGAGGGAATCCGATCCGAGCCGGGTGCGGGCGTCGAGCAGCCACTCGTACGCGCCGTGCTCGTCGTAGGCGGCCTCGACCAGCTCCTCGGCGAGGCGGACGAGTGGAGCCGCGCCGGCATCGAGCGAGCGCAGTTCCCGGAGGACGAATTCGTCCTCCACGTCGATCCGCTCGGCGCGGCGCAGTACGGCGGACCACAGCTCCTCGTCCGTCCCGGTGCCACTCGACGGCCCGCCCGGGTTCTCGGGCAGCGGTCGGCCGTCGAGTCGGCGCAGGCACAGAAGACTTCCCAGCGTTTCGACGAGTTGCCGGGGGGTGAACCGCTCCCGCAACGCGGCGAGGCCGAAGAGAGCCAGCTCGGAGCGGAGTTCCCTCGGATCGGCTTTGCCCCGGCCGGAGGCGAGCAGCCACTCGACCACCCGCGCACCGTCGAACAGTGGCCTTCCCGCGTCCTCGGATACGGCAGCGGGGAAGTCCGGGTGACGGCGACGCCAGGTGGACACCACCGGACGCCGTACCCGCGCGAACTCCGCGATCTCCGACATCGACACCAGGAGGGGCGTCGGGGCGCGTAGTGTCGTGTCCGGTGGATCGCCAACCACGGCCCGCACCCCTCCCCGTCCTTCTCGTCACTCCGTCGCTCCGGCTGTGGGCCTCGCCCTACCGCCGGCCACGGCTCGGCCTTCCGCGGCCTCGCGCCCGGCGTGTCAGAACGATACGACGCCCCGGCTCGCACCGCTTCCCTTCGCTTGATAAGTGGGGTTATCAGCTTAGTCGTGGGTTTGGCGCCCCGGTGCCGTGAGAATGGCGGACGACGCGGGGCGGGGCGCGGTGCCTCCTCCGGGTGAGATACCGGTGGGCCCAGCCGCCTCCCTCGTCGCTCTTCACACAGCCCGGGAGCATTTGTGGCAACCCCCAGCCGGCGATCGCCTGCACCCCCTAGTCTCGACCCCATGGAAGCACCCGTCTCCGGTGCGTCACCGGACGCCGGCGACGACGAGGCGCGGAGGCGGCTGGACGCGTACACGTACCTCAGCGCGCCCGAGCGCCTGGAGCACGTCGCGATCATGCGGGTCTTCTGCGGGACCCTGCTGGCGGACCTGGCCGTCCCGGATCTCATGGCGAAGCTGCGCGAGGCCGGTGGCCCCGGCGCGGGGCTCGACGCCGACACCCTCACGGCCCGGCTGGAGAAGCTGGTGCAGTGGGGCAACCTGCTGCGCAGCAGCCACACGGTGAAGGCGTCCAGCATCAGCGAGTACCAGCGGTCCCGCTCGCGCTACCAGCTGTCGAAGCTCGGCGAGCGCGTCCAGCGGGACGCCGACGGGGTCCTGGCCGGGGCCGACGCCGCCCGGGAGGTGAGCAACGAACTGCTCGCACTCGTCGAGCGCGGGCTTCGGGAGCTGGCCGAGCGTGTGACCGTGCCCGGCGGCATCGACCCCCGGGACGGGCTGGAGCGGGTCAGCACCCTGTTCGTGCAGTTCACCGAGTTCGCGGAATCCGTCCGGGACTTCTACGCCTACCTCGGCCAGGTGCTGGCCCGGTACGACCTGGACAGTGCCGAGTACCAGGGCTTCAAGGAGCTGCTCCTCGATTACGTGGAGGCGATCACGGAGGACGTGGCCTTCCGCGCCCCCCGGATCTCGGCGGCACTGGACACCCTGTGGCCGCACCTTCCGGGTCTGCTGGCCCGGCTGGACGCCCACGCGCAGGGTCTCACCGGGCTGTCATCGCCCGGTGACGGCCGACCGGAGACCCGGGTGCAGCGCAGCCGTGGGCGCGAGATCGCGGACTGGGAGGGTCTGCGCGGTTGGTTCGTCGACACCGACGGCGACGGCAGCCAGGTCGACCAACTGCGGGACGCCACCCTGCGCGCGTTGCAGTCACTGCTCGCCAACGCCAAACGGATGCTGCGATCGGCCACCGGAGAGATGTCCCGGCGCAGGGATCTGCTGCGGCTGGCCCGATGGTTCGACGAAGCGGCGCCGCAGGACGCGCACGACATCGCCGTCGCCGCCTTCGGGCTGTACGGCGCCCGCCATCTGGGCATACCCCCGGCCGCCGACGAGGTGGTGCCCGCTGCCACGAGCTGGTGGACCGGCCCGGTGGTCGAGGTGCCGGTGGCCCTGCGAGAGAGGGGCAGCCGCGCCCAGCGGGGCCGGATGTCCTCGGCGGAGGACCACTCCGAGCAGAAGCGGCGGTTGCGCGAGGCCGCCCGCCGGCAGGCCGCGGCCCGGGCGGCGGCGGCGGACGAACTGCGCAGCGCCTCCGGCCGATTCGCCGAAATGCGCCTGACCTCGGCAGCGCTCGGACTGCTCCTGGAGCTGCTGGCCACCGCACTCGGGAACGCTCACCTCCGGCGCCGCGCCGGCACGGACGGGGAGCAGGCGACGGGATTCGACCTCGACGCGGCCCACGGTGAGGACGTCGAACTCGGCATCCGGCTCACCGTGCGACGCACCGTGGGCGCGCGGTGCGTCCTGCGCTCGACCGACGGCGACTTGCTGCTGGACGACCTGGAACTGCACATCGGCCGTACCTCCTCCGACACGGCTGACCCGGCCGGCACGGCCGACACAGCCGGCACGGCCGACGGGGAAGCCGGGGTGAGCGTGTCATGACCCTCCCCTCGGCCCACGATGTCGCCCTGGCCGCCGAACGCCGCAGCGCCGCCCGGCTGCTGCTCGCCCACCCCCTGGTCACCTCGGACGGCCCCCACGCCGACCTCTTCCCGCTGATCCGTAGACATGCCGACTGGCTGGGCAAGCGGTTCCAGCAGGTGCTCGGTTACCGGCTGCTGGTGGACAGCTCCTACGCCCGGCTGTTCAAGGCAGGGCTGGGAGCGGGAGCGGGACACCGGCTCGAGCGCTCCACCGGCACCCCGTTCACCCCGCACACGTACGCCTGCCTGGCGCTGGCCCTGTCCGTGCTGGTGACCGCCCCCGAGCAGCTGCTGTTGTCGCGGCTGGTGGCCGACATCCGGGCCGCCGCGGCCGACGCGGGGATCGAGCTGGAGGAGACGGGCAGGGCGGCCGGGAAGCGGACCCTGGTGGCGGCTCTGCGCGTGTTGGTCGAGTGGGGCGTCCTCATCGAGACCGAGGGCCGGGTGGCCGCGCTCGCGCAGGAGGCGGGGGGAGAGGCCCTGATCACGGTGGACCGCGAGCTGGCCCGCGTTGTCGTCGCCGGTCCGCTCTCCCGGGCCCGTGACGGCGCCGATCTGATCCGGCTGGCGGCGGACCCGGGATTCGGCGGACCCCGCACCTACGTGCGCCGGATGCTCGTCGAGACACCTGTCGTCCACATCGACGAACTGACCGACGCCGAACGCGACTGGTTGCGGACCCGGCAGCGCCGGGAAGCGCAGGCGTTCTCCGAACTCCTGGGTCTGGAGATGGAGATCCGGGCCGAGGGGGTGGCGTTGGTGGACCCCGAGGACGAGCTGACGGATCTGCGCCTGCCGGGCACCGGAACCGTCGCGCAGGCCGCGCTGCTGCTGGTGGAACGGCTCGTGGAACGACTTCGGCCGCAGGAGCCCGGACACCCGGCCACCGGGGGGACGCTCGTCATCGCGGTGGCTGTCCCCGAGGGGCTGATGGACGAACTGCTGACCGAACTGGTCACCGAGTACGGGCGGCGCGGCAACTGGCAGCGCGGTTACCTGGAGGACATTCCCGCCCTGCGGGAGGCCGTGCTGGACCTGCTGGTTCGCATGCGGCTGATGGCCCGTGCCGGCCGGCTGCGCGCCGAGGGCGAAGGGCTGCCGGAGGGGTACGCCGAAGAGGCGCCGGAAGGACGCACGGTGACCGACGTTCGCGGGGCACGGCCCGGCGGTGACGGCTGGGTCCTGACGGCCGCGGCGGCACGCTACGCCACCCGGGTGACCGTGCGCCCGGCCACCGCAGCCGGCAAGGGCGCCGATCTTCAGGAGGAGTTCCCGCTGTGACCACCGATGCACGTGGCCTCGTTCCGTTGCCGCGTTCCGGCCCCGCGACGACCGCCGGCCCCCGCTTCCGGCTGCACCGCGCGGGCATCCACAACGTCTGGCAGTACGACGAGCAGGAGTTCGCCTTCGGCGACGGGCGGCTGCTGCTGCGTGGCAAGAACGGCGCGGGCAAGTCCAAGGCCCTGGAGATGCTGCTGCCCTACCTGCTGGACGGCGACTCCCGGGCATTGGACGCGACGGGCACCGGCCGGACCACCCTCGCCTGGCTGATGCTGGACGGCTTCGAGCAGACCAACCGCCTCGGCTACCTGTGGGTGGAGTTCCGGCGCCCGACCGACGGCGGCGACCACCGCCACCTCACGCTCGGCGCCGCCGTCCGCGCCTCGAAATCGACGCAGAAGGCGGTGCCGACGTTCTTCCTCACCCCGCTGCGCGTCGGGGAGGACCTGCACCTGGTCGAGGGAGGCAAGCCCCTGCCGATCGACCGCCTCAAGGAGATCGTCGGCTCCGACAACACCACCGAACGTGCGGTCCTCCACCGCTCCCGGGTGGCCCGGGAAGTGTTCGGCATCACCGACGCCACCCGCTACCGCAACCTCACCCAGCTCCTCCACCGGCTGCGACGCCCCACGGTCGGGGACCGCATCGAGCACGGAGGGCTGGCCTCCCTGCTGAGCGAGACCCTGCCGGGACTCGACGAGGAGGTGGTCGAGAAGGTCGCGCGCAACCTCCACGACCTCGACACCGTACGCGAGGAGCTCGGCCGCCTGGAGCGCACCGATACGGCGCTGCGCACGTTCCTCATCCGTTACCGGGGCTACCTGGCCGGCGTCCTGCGCACCTCCGCACGGGCGGTGAGCCGGGAGCTGGAGATCCTCGGGGAGCGACGCCGTGCGGCCGGGGACGCCGTACAGCGGACCGGCGAGCTGATGGCCCGGGAGGAGGGGGCGGAAGCCCGGCTGGAAACCCTGCGTGAGGAGGAAGAAGCCGCCCGGACCGACCTCGCCGCCCTGCACGCCGGTCACGCCTACCGCAGCCTGCGCGAACTGTCGGAACGCCGCAGCACGGTGGAGGCGCTGCGCGCCGCCGCCGGGGCCGCTTTCACCGCTCTCGTCAACGCACACGGCGCGGAGGAGGGCGCGGCCGAGCGACTGGCCGACAGCGTGGACCACCTCGGGAACCGGCTCGCCGAACTGCGCACCGAACACCGGGAACTTCTGGCGCAGGCGGAGAGGGCCGGGCTTCCCATCGGCCACCTCGGCGGGATTGTCACCCTGCCCCGCACGGTCCGCTCCCGGGCCGTCGAGACGGAGCTGACCGCTCCGGACGGGGAGACGCACACCGTCCGCCGGCCCTCCGTCGTCCGCGTGGACACGGACACGGCGCGGGACGGACTGATGGCCTGGCAGGGACAGTTGGAGGACGCCGAGTCGGTCGTGAAGAACCGGACCCGCATGGTCCAGGAGGTGACGCGCCTCGCCGCACGGGCCGAGGAGGTCCGGGGCCGGGCGGTACGGGCCGACACCGAGCGGGAACGGCTGGAGGGCGAGGCGGAAGAGGCCGCGGCTCGTCTCGCCGCCGGCCGCGAGAAGGTCGTCGAGGAGAGCGCTGCCTACGCCCACCGGGTCGCGGAGTGGGCGACACACACGAGGACGGCCGTCGGGGCCGAGTGCCCGCCGCTGGACCCCGTCCACATCGCGGTCACCCGCGAAAGCTCCGACGACGCGCCGTTCGCGGACCGCACGCTCCCGCCCGACATCGACAACCAGGCGTGGCAGGCCGCCCATGCCGCACTGGAGCCGCACGGTGAGGAACTCAACGAACATCGGGACGCCCTGGCCCTCGCCGCAGGCCGGCTCGGTGAGGAACTCGACCGCCTGAAGAGTCGGAAGCAGGACTGGGAGCGACGTACCGACCCCGAGCCGCCGGCCCCGCACCACCGCGTCGCCGAAAGGACACCGGGCAGTGGAGCACCCTTCTACCGACTGGTGGACTTCACGGACGACCTGCCCCCCGCCGACCGGGCCGGTCTGGAAGCGGCGCTCGAAGCCGGCGGGATCCTGGACGCATGGGTCGACGCGGACGGAGCCCTCGTCGATCCCCGCACCCGTGACACCCTGCTGCGCCCCGGTCCCGCGCTGCGGGAGGGGCCGACCCTCGCCTCGGCCCTGCGCCCGGCGCCCCAAGCGGGGTGCGGCGTCACATCCGAGCAGGTGGAACGCCTGCTGGCCGCCATCGCCCTCGCACCTGCCGAGGAAACGAACGCGCACGACGCGGTGTACCACGACGGAAGCTGGCGGCTGGGCGTTCTCGGCGGCCGGCACCACAAGAAGGTCGCCGAGTACGTGGGTGCCGCAGTACGCGCCGAGACCCGGCGGCGCGTCCTGGCCGAACTGGAGGAGCGGCTCACACAGACGCGACAGCGGCTGGCCGGCACCCGCCGCGAACTCGCCGAGGCCGACGCCCGGCGTCGGGCCCTCCGGCTCGCGGAACAGGACTTCCCCCGGGCACGAGGCCTCGCCGATGCCTGGAGCAGAGCCGAGTCGGCTGAGAGGACACTGCAGGACCTGACCGCCAAGGCCGCTCACGCGGCACGGTCGGCCGAAAAGGCCCGCGCTCTCGCCGTGACCGCCCGCGCCGAGGCGGACGCCACCGCCACCGCCCATGACCTGCCCGGCGACCCCGTCGGGCTGGAGCACGTACGCACGGCGCTGGCCGCCCTCCTCGGCGGCATCGGGCACCTTCGCCGGGCGATCGGAGGCACACACGAGCGACTCGGGGCCCATCACGCCGACGTCGACCGGTATGAACGGGCCCGGAAAGACCGCCTGGATGCGGAGGAGAACCACCGGCTCCGCCTCACCGGGCTGCGTACCGCCCAGCAGGACTTGCGTACCCGCGAAGAGGCCATCGGGGCGACCGAAGCCGAGATCCTCACCCGTGAGCGGGAAACCGAGCAACGCATCACGCGCGCCCTCAGGGCCCTTCCGGGCGCCCAACGAACCCGCGACGACCTTCGCGACCTGCGCGTGCGTGCGGAAGAGGAGGAGAAGAGCCGACACGAGGCTCTGGCCCACCAGGAGACGGCGGTCATCACCACCGGCGGCGCCCTTCGCGGCGCCCTCGGCCGCCCGGAAGTGATGCGTGGTGCGGGGCTGGACCGCTCCTCACTGCCCGAGGACGTGGTGGACGACCCCGGCTCGGACGTCCGCCGTCGCCTGCGGGCACTCCGGTCACTGGCCGATGCCGTACAACAGGCCCTTGGCCACCCGAAAGACGAGGTGTCGGACAGCACCCTGCTCAACCGGCACACCGAGCTGCGCGACCAACTGGCGGGTGGTTACGACGCACAACTGGAGGAACGCGACGGGATCAAGGTGTGCCGCCTGCTCGACGACCACGGTTCCCACGACGTCGCGGCCGTGGGCGAGCGGATCGCCGCCCGGGCCGCGGAGGCCCGAGGGCGACTCACCGAGCGCGAACGCGAGGTGTTTCAGCGGTTCCTGACCGGAGAACTCGGCGACCACCTCTCGGCCCAGGTCATCGCCGCGGCGAACCTGGTCGCGGCTCTCAACGACACCCTGCGGACCGTACGCACCTCCCACGGTCTGGGCGTGGAGCTGCTGTGGAAGCTGGACGAGGACGTGGACGCGGACGCGGACGTGCGGGCCGCCGTCGAACTGCTGCGCAGCCCGTCGAGTCTGCGCACGCGCGAGCAGACCGAGCGGCTTCGGGAGGTGCTGCAGCGGCGGATCGAGGATGTCCGACGAGCCGATCCCTCAGCCGGTTACGCCGCCCACCTGCGGACCGCGCTGGACTACCGCGACTGGTTCCGTTTCCACACCTTCGTGGTCGAGGACGCCGCCCCCGGGCGCAGGCGGAAACTGACCGGCCGCACCGGACTCAGCCAGGGGGAGCAGCGGGTGCTCTCCTACCTCGTGCTCTTCGCCGCGGCCGCCGCCCACTTCACCGGTCTCGCCGAGTCGGCGCCCCACGCGCCACGGCTGATCCTGCTCGACGACGCCTTCGCCAAGGTCGACGAACCCACCCATGGACGGCTGGGGCGGATCCTCGTCGACCTCGACCTCGACTTCGTCCTCACCAGCGAGCGACTCATGGGCAACTGGCCGGAGGTGCCGTCCCTCCACATCTACGAGTGCCTCCGCGACCCCCACGTGCGCGGGGTGGCCACCCTGCACTACACCTGGAACGGTCGGCACCGGCGTCTGGTGTCGGTATGAGCGAGCTGCCCGTCGCAACGCGGGAGTGGCTGGCCGGCCCCGGGCTCACGCGGCTCTGGGAGGCGGTGCGCAAACGCCTGGAAAGCAACGGCCTACAGGCCACCGGCTCCCTCCGGCTGACCCCGGTGAGCGCCCGGGAACGCGAGGACCTGTCCCTTCTACTGGGAAAACCCCTCACGGGCGCCGCCGTGACGGTGCGCCTCGACGTACTCGACGCCCGACTTCGCGCCTCGGCCGCCGGGCTGGGACTCCGGGGGGTCCTGGAGAAACTCGGCCCGCCGCTCACCGACCGCCGTGCCCTCCGCGCGGGCATCGCGGCACGGCGCGAGCACGTCTGGTCCTCGCTCGCCTCGGCGCTGGACGCCTCCCCGCTCGCCGACCGTGACTGGGCCCGACAGTGGTACGACCTGCTGCGCCGTATCGGCGTCCCGAGAGGAGTGACGCCCGAAACAGCGATACAGACACTCCAGCAAGCGGTCCAAGTCCTGACCACCCTGCTCGGCCCACAGCAGGGTGGCGCCCGAGGCCGAGGAGAACTCGCAGCCATGACGACCGGCTCCGCGCACGGCCTGGACGACGGCACCTGGCTCGCACGCCTCGTCCAGCGCGGCATCGCCCTCGCCCATGGCACCGAGTTTCCCGGCGACGCGGCCGGCAGGCGGGCACTGTGGCGGCTGGTGTCCGTCACACCGGACGAAGTCTCCAGCACCGTGCTGACCTACGGATTGCAGCCTGTCGGTGGGGGGTGGCGGGAACAGTCCCTGCGGGAGCGGGCCGCTCATCACGCCGAAACCCACCTCACGCTGCGCGATCTGCACGGCCTGCGGCTGCAACTGCCCGCCGGAACAGCGATCCACATCTGCGAGAATCCGCGCGTGGTGGAGGCTGCGGCTGACGCGGCCTGCGTTCGCCCCCTGGTGTGCACTTCCGGCAGTGCCGCCACGGTTGTCCTCACGCTTCTCGACGCCCTCGCCGCCACCGACTGCCGTTTCGCGTACCACGGCGACTTCGACTGGCCGGGGATCGCTCTGGCGAATCGGGTCATCCGCGGCTACAAGGCCCTGCCGTGGCGCATGGGTGCCGAGGACTACGAGTACCTGGCCGCTCACAGCCAGGCCGAGGGAATCCCTCAGCTGCCGCTCGACGGCCAGCCTGTCAGCGCGGTCTGGGATCCGGGTCTCGCCCCCGCCATGACCGCCTTCGGCGTCGCGCTCCACGAGGAGGCCACCCTCGACCTTCTGGTGGACGACCTGTCGGCCGGAGGCAGGAACGCCTGAAGGCGCACAGCAGATGCTCAGGGTGCGAGCCCGGGGCTCCGGAAGCCGGCCGCCTACCTGATGTCGATCATCCGGACCGGCTGCCCGGTGGTGCGGGCGATGGTTTCGAAGTCCCGGTCGTAGTGCAGCAGTGTGAGTCCTGCTTCTTCCGCGGCTGCAGCCACGAGAAGGTCGACGGCTCCGGCACTGCGATGCTCCCCCTTGGCCGTGAGCCCGCGCTGGACGACGCGGGCGCGCCGGTAGACGCCGTCGGGCATGGGGCACCAGGTGAACTGGTTCAGTCGTCCCTGGATGGCTTCACGGTCCTTCTCGGAACGTGCGGAGTAGAGCACTTCCAGTTCGGTGAGGTCGCACAGGGCGACCAGTCCGGCGCCCACCCGCTGCTCCCAGTCCTCGGTTGCCTGGCGCAGCAGGAGACGGACCAGGGCCGACGTGTCGATGAGGTAGTCGGCCACGCTCACCGGGCGGAACCACCTCGGTAGTTGCGCTTGTCGAGGAGGAGTTCGGCGTCAAGAGCGCCTTCGTCCGCGAGGTCCTGCAGTTCGCGCAGGGCTCGCAGGCGGCGGTTGCGGGCCACGATCTCCCGCAGGGCGGTGTTGATGGTGTCCCGCTTCGTGGAAGTACCCAGCTCCTTTGCCGCTGCCTCCAGGGCGTCGTCGTCGAGGTCGATGACGGTTCTGCTCATGAGCACCACCCTCATATACATCAATCGATGTATCAATATACATGACTCAATGTATCACGGGGCCAGGTCGGCCCGGACGTCTGCGGACCGGTGAGCACACCACTGACAGCAGGAGGCACGGTCCCCCGCCGCCGAGGTGGACCGATTCCGGTCCGGTGCGAGCAGGTCTCGCCGGTGCCGTCTACGCCACACCGGCTGCCTCGGCCGCAGCCGCCGGCTGAAGCAGCCGGGCCAGTTCCTCACGCCCGCGCCTGATGACATCGAGCGCCGATGCCGGATCCGTACCCGGCGGCAACGGAGTATCGGTGAGCACATCCGTAAGCGTGTACCGGCCAAGCAGCCACCGCTGCAGGGCACGCCAGTCGGTGCCCCGGTTGAGGGGGAGGTCGTTCGCCCATGGCGATGCCTCGTACCGGGTACCGTCGGTACCGTTCGCGTGGAGCAGTGGGTCCAAATCCCGCCACCCCGACTCCGCAATACAGGTCAGGCCCGGTACTGAGAGATCAGTACCGGGCCTGATGTGCTGTGTGGACCCGCCTCGGGAGCCGGGAGCCAACACCCCGGGATCCGATTCCTGAGCGCACGGGAGCCGTGCAACCTTGGTTGACCGCGCCCGTCGCTGCCGCCAGGGCCGACATCTCGGCGAATATCGCCGTCCCGAGTTCGCCCGGTCTTCGGTTCAGCAACGGCCTGGCGCTCGGGTCTCCACCGTTCTCACGCTGGTGCTTGTCGGTTCCCGGAGGACGCCGGCCTTCGCTGAGATGTCGCGCAGGAGCGCATCCCGCAGGGTGTGCAGCGTCGCGATCTTGGCGACCAGGAGTCGCGCCATGGTGTGCAGGGGGTCGGCCATCGTGTGGAAGTCGGAGCGCGTGCACCGATCCGGCCAGGTGACCTCCAAGCGCTTGAGGGCACCGGCGGAGATTTCCCGGCCGTTCCGGCCTTGCGCCAGCCGCGCGATGTCGCTGCGCCTACTCCTGAGTTCGTGGAACAGCCACCAACCGTCCTCGTCCTCAACGGGCCGTACGGCCACGACGCCTCTGAGAGGTATTGCCGGCCTGCGAAGAACAGCAATGTGTGCGCCGTCAGAACGGGTGCTCAGCATCAAGGTGCCGGGAGGACGTGCCTCGCCTTGGTTCGCTGGACTGCTCAGACGGAACCTCTGGACGTGGGGCACGGACAGGTCGTAGAGATCTTTAGGGGCGATTACATCGGTCACATCGGTGCTGGGGTTTGTGGGCGACGTGGGAAGCGAGCGTTCGGAACCTTTGCCCGTCTTCGGTTTGGCGACCTGCACGAGCGGTCGTGTCTCCCCCTTGGGAATCTTCGACACCCAGTCGTCATGAAGTGCGTCGGCCAGTTCCACCGCCTTGCGCGCGGTCTCTTCGTAGAGGTTGGCCATCTCCTCGATGAGGCCGAAGGCTCGATGGTATGCGGTGATGGTGTCTGGCGGGGGCAGCGGAAACAGCATGCGGCGGAGGGTGTCGAGACTGATGGTGGGCTCGACATGTGCCGACACGTCCCCGTCGATGTGAGCCTTCGCCGTGGGTGTCTGTAGCCAGATGCGCAGCCACCGCGCAATGTGCGGTTCGGCGCGGATGATGCCGATCGACCTGGTCGCTGTACATCCCGCATGGTCGGCGGTGACCAGTGCGGAATCGCCTACCCGTCGGACGAGTACGACGGCCAGGTCGCCCTCCCTGAGAGTTGCCCGGCTGGGCGGGGATTCGCACGGCCGACACTCGTTGGCTTTGGGTGAAAGGATCCTGCCGCCCTTGACGAACGTCGAGCTGACGATCCCTGCGGTCCGATCGGCAGCCGCGTCGTCGAGGAAGCCGGAAGTGGTTTTGATGTCCCTGCGGGTTCGCTCGGTTTCGATAGAGGTAGTCGGCCAAGCCGCTTTGCCCGAGGCGGCCCGGTCGGCATTGGCTTCCATCAGATCTCCTCCAAGACTTTCAGCAGGCGGAGTTCCATGTCGCGCATCTGGTCGAATTGATGGCCCAGTTCGAGCTTGAGCTGCTCGATCCGGCTCCGCGTGTCCCGCTCGGGGCTGGGGGGCTCCACGGCGTACGAAGTCGGCATCAGGCTGTACCCGCGGTCGGCGATCTCGTCGGTGGAGCAGCTTCGGGACCAGCCGGCTGCGTCGTTGTACGGCGAGGCCGCAGCGCCATTCTCGGAGAGGCCACGCCAGGCCGCCAGGGTGGTCAGGATCAATGCCGTGTTCTTGTCGCCCAGCCTCCGTGCTCTCGACTCCGGGACCGGTTCGAAGGCTCGCCGTGCGTTGACGAAGAGCACCTGCTCGCGGCGGTCCAGGACGCCCCAGCCGGGGCGCGCGCTCTTGTCCCTGTTGAGCACCCACAGGCAGGCGGGAGCTTTCGTGTGACCGATTACGCGCGGTGGCAGAGCGATCACGCACTCGACCAGATCGCCACGCAGGAGGCGTTCGCGGAGCCTTCGGGTGACGGGCTGTCTGCTGTTGGCGACGCTGTCAGCCATCAGGAAGACGGCACGTCCAGCGGGAGCCAGCGCGTGTGCAATGTGCTGGATCCACGCCGAGTTGGCGGACCCTCGGGATGGTGGTTCCTTCGGCCACCGGGGATCGGCAGGGACGGGGAGAGCTGACTTGTGGGTGCTCTGTTCCGCCTTGACCTCCTGCGTCCAGTCGCGCTGGTTGAAGGGAAGGTTGGCCAGGATGATGTCGTGGGACTCCGGTTCGGGCTCCGCGAGGCTGTCCCCGGGAGGGAAGACGTGGGCTGTGATCCCCCGCACCGCGAAGTTCATGCGGGCCACCTGTGAGGTGTGGGCATGCTGTTCCTTGCCCTGCAAGAGCATGGCCGGGTTCAGTCCGACTCGTTCGCGGACATAGCGGTGACTCTCGACGAGCAGTCCCCCTGAACCGCACACGGGGTCCAGCACTTTGTGCCCGTCGCGGGGGACGGCCGCACCGACCATAAGACGCGCCATGTCATCCGGCGTGAAGTAGTGGCTGCCGTCTGCCTGGTCCGCCGAAAGGTCACGGAGGCACTGGTCGAGAAGGGGGCCGACCCGCTGGGTGGAGCCGATGGCCTGGATGAGAGCGTGCAGTGATCCTTCGGAACCGGAGGGCGGAACGGGCATCACGCTCATCATGCCCGCGTCAGCGTCCTGTTCGTCGGCCGCGGGTAGCCAGTGGCCCAGACACTTGCTCACGGCAGAGCGGATTCCGACACCGTGCCCTGCCGGCTGGCTCAGCAACCACGACCACGTCGGTACACCGGCGCCGGGAGCGGCGTGCGCCTTCCGGCTCAGGTACAGCAGCCCTAGGATCAGGCGGGTCGCGTCGTGGGCGTTCATCAGCCGCGAGAGGTGCGTGCGGTGTCGGCGGACCTTCGCGAGCACCTCGTTGAGCGAGGAGACACTTTCGCCCTGTACGTGTCCTCCAAGGGCTCCCACGTGGCTCACGAGCCCACCACGCCCACGGCGCCCATGACCACGATGAGAAGCGTCAGGGAGCCGGCGAAGGTCAATGCTCCGGTCCTGAAGGCTGCCGTGGGACGTCCTCCCTCGACGACGGTCATGACGCTGCCGACCAGAGCGGCGACAAGCGCCGTGAGCACCGCGATGATCACGTACATCAGCTTTGGTTGCACGTGGTTCCTTCCTGAGGTCGGGGGATTCCCAGCGGATGAGTGAGCCGGTGATCCCTGGTTTCAGGAAGGACAATAGAAGACGTGGGCCACCCGCTGCCGGGTGCACGCCGTTCGGGATTTCCGTAGGGATGAACCCAGGCTGCAAGCGCTTCGGACGAGTGCACGCCGTTCGGGGTTTGAGGCGGCAGGTTGGTGAGGGGCGTGTCCGAGCCTTCGACTCACGATCCGAATGGGTAGGCGAAGGAGCCTTGACTCAGATCAGTGGAGGCTCAGCGCAGGTACTGCGTCCTCGCCCTCGCCCACGGCACCGGGTCCCCCAGACGCGGCTGGCCGACACGCACTGTAGCGACTGGTGTCGGTCATGCCGGATGGGTCTCCAGCGCAGTGCTGACCTACGGGCTGCGCAGCTGCTCGGGGTGGGAGCTTCGGTGGCGGGGAACCAGCCGGGAGCGGGCCCGCTCTCGCATCTCCTGGAGAAGCGTGATCGAGGCCGACAGACTCAGCAACCGAACTTCTTCGGGATGGAGGGGGGCGTGGGTTCGAATACTGCCACAGGAATCCGCAGTGTCGGCTCAGGAACCTGAGTCGATCCGCCACTGGCGCCCTGGACCCTTCCACGCTTGAAAGGACGGAGGCTGAGGCCTCGTCAGGCTGCTCTCGACAGCCTGCGACACTGCGACTCATGGGCCTCGCTGATCTCAGTCTCGATAAGTGGCGGTCGTTCGATCTCGCTGCTGCGCGTCGGGTCGCCCAGGAGGCAGCAGACCTGGTGAGTGGCCGCGTGGCCGGCGTGGAGACGGTCGAGCACCTGGGCGCCCGGCTGCACCGGGTCCGGGTGGAACGGAACGGTCGGGAGTTCGCGCTGATACCCGGCGGCACCGTGACGCTCGGACTCGATCTGGATGTCTGGCAGCCGACGCCCGGGCAGGCGGCCGACTACGCGGAAAGCCTGGGGCAGGGGTTCGGTGGCGGCCCTGATCTGCGGGCTTACCTCGCACAGGTGCTGAGCCCGCGCCGGTGCGTCACCCTGGCCGCCGTGCTCATGGCCGTGGAGAACGAGAACCTGACCGAACTGCCTGCGGACATGCCGGCGGCCCTCGCCGCCCGTGGACTGCGGATGCCGACTTCCGACGAGTGGGAGCACGCCTGTGGAGCCGGCGCGGGCACGCTGTTCCGGTGGGGCGACGAGTGCCCTCTCGACGAGATCCCCTATGGCCACGACACCGGGCCACAGCGTCAGCTGAGCGCCCTGGGCCTGCGGATCGCCTACGACACCTACAGTGTGGAACTGACGAGCGATGTCACAGCGGTGCACGGTGGCGACGGCGGGGAGTCGGTCTGCGGCGGATACGGCACCCTGCTGGCCTGGCTTCCCCTGGCCACGGCCAACCGGAACCCGTCCACGGCTGAGTTCGTGTACAGCCCAGACGGAGATGGCCTTTGTGAGGACTTCTCAACCCGGCCCGTTCTCCCGCTCTGACCAGGAACGGTGCGTTGCCCTCCCGAGTGGGATCGGCGTGGGCAGACCGAGTCGACCGCGTCGTTGACGTCAGTGCGGAACTGCTCGTGCCCGCCGTGCTGTTGCTGCGGCCGGACGGCCACGTGGTCTGGGTCGGGACCAGCAGAACTGCTCGGCGTGCTGTCCCGCTGGTGCGGCGCTGCTGTCGGCTGAGACCGCAGATGTGCCCCGGAAGCGGACGGACCCCCTGTGGTCCGGGGTCCGCCCAGGGCCATCCATCTGCGGTAGACCTCGACCCTTTCCGAAGTCAGCCCTTGTCCACCGCTGTGCAGGAGGGGAGCAGTTCACCTCCTGCGGCGGGCATCACCACCTCGTGAGCGGGAAGGGGTTGTGCTCCGGTGCCATATCGCTGATGGCGACAGACATTGCCTCCGGCGGGACCGCGACTTCGAAGTATCCTCCGTAGTCGTGCCAGGCGCGCCGCTGGACCATCGTTCCTGGTCCCGGGCTGACGAACACCATCTCGGTCGTCAGGTGCAGTGGATAGGGCTTGCCCTCCGCCGCGACCAGGAGGGTGCTGGAGATGCTCCCCTCAGGCTCCTCCTCCTCGATCAGTACGGTGATCGCACGCTTGCCTTCATAGGTGGTCTCCGGGCCGAGGGACATCTGCGCCGGATTGTGCTCGTCGCCGAAGTCCAGGAGGCTGAAGGCGGAGAAGACGTCACAGCCATCGGCATGGGTCGCCAGATCAGGGTCGTCCACGGGGCCGTGGACGTACATCCCCTGATACATCTCCACTGCCTCCGTGCCACCGGCCTGGAGCCAGTAGGGCGTGGGAGGGCTCACCCACACCTCGTCGTCGACTCTGACGGTCTCCACGTTCCCGAAGTCCGGGAACGTCATGTACTTGCGACACCTTCCTTCCCTGTCGACCTCATGGCCGTGCCCCACGGTGTAGCCCTGGGTTTCCATCTCGCCGGTGACCCGGACTGAGGAAACTCCTGCGGTCGAGACCAGGACCCACGACATCAACTCGTGCACGTCGCCGTCCGCATTGGGCTCCCGGTCGGTTTCCTGCCGGTCCGACGCGTCTGCCGATCCAGCGCTCTGCGGTCCGTAAGAAGCCATCCCCAGGAACAGTCCTCCGCTGAGCACCACGGCAGCGCTGCGTTTGAAGGTGATCCATGACATGAGAACTCCCAAAAATGATCAGCTTATGCCAATGCCGGTCCGGGGTTCTCGGCGGCCTGGGTGTGTGGCGAGGGCATGAGGGTCGCCCACGTGCACACGCCGACTGCGGGTGGGTGGGCTGACCCGAAGCCCCACGCTCCCTGGTGCTTCTCCACCAGTTCGCGGACATCTGTGAGGGAGCTTCGGCGCCGCCTGTCGCACATGGTGGCGAGAACGCGGTGGGTGTGTGCGGCGTGGGTGTCGTGGACCGTGACCTGGAAGGCGCCCTCCACCAGGCGGACGACGAGGTGGACCATCTCTCCGGCCGAGGTGAAGCGGCAGGCGTGCGCCGTGAGTTCGTACACGAGAAGAAGCATCGGGTCGACCGCTGCCTCCTCGACCGCGTGCACGTCCAGCATGATCTCCGCGGATTCCTGCGCGACGCTGGGCGTCGCGGTGGCCGAGGGCAGCGTCATCCCGTAGACGAGGTTCGCCGGCGATGGTTCCGTCAGGTCGGGGGGTGGCGGTGGGCACTGCGTGAACCTCGGTACGGCCTGAGGGAAGAAGGGCGCGACGGTGGTGTGGGGCGCGAAGCCTGCCTGTCCGGTAGGAGGTGTGTGGCGGGTGACGCTGTGCGGCGTTGGTCCGGGGGCGAACGCGTTCTCGGGCATGGCTGCTCCGCTGGTCGGCGGGACTGTGGGTGGAGGTGGGCGTACAACGCGGGTGCCGGTGCGGCGGAACGTGGCTCGTCTCCCTGGCGCGAGCACACCCCTCCCAGGGCAGGAGGACGCGGGCAGGCTCGCGCGATGCTCTTCGTTCTCGCCTTGCGTGAACGCCGCATCACTTAAAGTAGAGCAGCGTTGGTGGCATTTGCCACCCCGGTCGGGAAAATGCCCCACATCGTGTGCTGGTGAGCGGGCTGCCTCACCGGGCACACTGTCCGTTCGCCACCTTGGGAGAAGGGCTTCATGCCGCCACGGAGTGTCCCCACCGAACGTCAGAAGCGACTCGGCTCCGAGCTGCGCAGGATGCGTAACGACGCAGGCGAGAGCACCGAGTTCGCGGCTCGACTGCTTGGCCTGGACAGGGCGAAGATCTCGAACATCGAATCCGGCGTCCGGGTGATCACACCCGAGCGAGTCCGGACCTTGGCGAGCAACTACGGCTGCCACGACGAACGTTACGTCGAAGCGCTCGTTGCCATGGCCGAGCCGCGGCCGAGGGACTGGTGGGAGACGTATCGAGGGCAGTTGCCCGCCGGGCTGCTCGACATCACGGAGCTGGAGTGGCACGCCACATCCGTTCGAGCGGGGGTGTTCCTCCATGTGCCGGGGCTGCTCCAGACCGACGGGTACGCCAGATCGGTGGGTAACGCTGCCCTTCCGCCTCTGTCGGAGCATGAGGTCGAGCTTCGCGTTGCGCTCCGTCTGCAGCGTCAGCAAGTGCTGCACCGGCCCAAGCCGCTGTCGTACACCGCGTATATCCATGAAGCGGCTCTGCGGATCGAGTTCGGCGGAAGGAAAGTCATGCGCGCACAGTTGGACCGCCTGTGCGAGATCGGCGAACTCGAGCACGTGGAGGTGAGGGTCGTGCCGTTTTCATCCGGAGCGTTCCCGGGTGCGGGCCAGGCCCTCCTCTACGCTGCCGGGGTCGTGCCCCAACTCGACACGGTGCAACTCGACTCGGCCCATGGACCAGGGTTCACTCATGCTCCGGCCCAGCTCGACAAGTACCGTTCCCAGCTGGACTGGATGGAAGAAGCTTCTCTCAGCCCCGGTAAGTCCCGGGACTTCATGCTCGCCCTCACCGGCAGTCGATAGGAGACAGCACTGTGCCTGACATCGTCTGGGAAGAGCCCTTCTGCGCGGAGAGCTCCAACTGCTTTCGCATAGGCACCGATACGGACGGCAACGCCTACATCGCTGTTGCCGGGCAGGAGGGGAACTTCCTTACGGACAGCCGTGAGGCTCTGGCCGCCCTCGTCCGGGACATCAAGGCGGGCAAGGCCGACCACCTGCTGTAGTGGCCTGGGCGGGGGAGCTGGATGGCTCATCCACCCGGGCCGGGTGTGTCTCCGGCCGGTGGTGGCCGACGAGCCCCGCGCGACGCCGGCGCCGCCGGTGCGGGAGGCTGCCGGTCTGCCAGGCGGCCGCGTACAGCAGCAGAGCGACCGTGAACGCGACGCCCGCTCTCTTGGCGGCTCCGGTCAGCATGCCTTCGGCGAGGGTGCCCAGCGGGGCCGGGGCCGTGGTGGAGGGGTAGGTCGTCTCGGTCACGCCGCCGCCCAGGTCGACGGTGACCGGCCGGGTGTAGTCCGCTTCGGTCACGTACCGGTGGGCGTGGAAGTCGTCCCGGGCCTTCACGGCGGCGCCCAGCACGGGGGACGCGACCAGCACGGCCACCACGCACCACCGCATGACCGGGCGTAGCCGGTTGACGGTACCGGCGCCGGGAGAGCGCAGCCGGCCCCGGCGCCGCCAGAGGTGCCAGGT
Source organism: Streptomyces sodiiphilus (assembly GCF_039529215.1). Lineage (NCBI taxonomy): Bacteria > Bacillati > Actinomycetota > Actinomycetes > Kitasatosporales > Streptomycetaceae > Streptomyces > Streptomyces sodiiphilus. The sequence continues at coordinate 52,060 of NZ_BAAAMJ010000046.1, forward strand.
GACGGCTGCGAGTCCGGCTGCGGTGCTCACGTGTTGCAGCAGCCTGCCGACCGTCAGGCCGCCCAGGACCGGGGTGCGCAGCAGCTCCAGCTGGGTGACCAGCAGGCCGTCGCCGTGGGTGAAGGAGTCCCACGCGAGGTGGGAGGCGATACCGATCAGGGCGGAGAGCAGCAGCCACAGGACGTACCGGGCCCTGGCGTGCGTGCCCACGGGCCGCTCGGGTTCCGGGAGGCGGAGGCCGGAAGGGAGCAGCGCGCTGACCGGCGCGCGCAGCATCTGGTGGAGGGCGATGAGGCCGAGGGCCACGGGGAGGCCGGTGATCAGTCCTCCGCCGGGTGAGTGGGTGGTGGTGGCGTTCAGGAACGGCTCGGACCAGCTGTGCCCGCCGGAGCCTGACAGGCCGAGGGTGGCCAGGAAGTACGGAACGTCGGGTGCCAGAGCGCCGGCGACGAGAGCGGCCGGAACGAACGGCCGGCGCATCAGCGGCAGAACCGCTGCGGGGTGGGACAGGGTGAACGGCACGCTGCCGGCCCCTTTCTGTGGCGAGGAGGGCGGGACCGCTCCCGCTGTCGGGGAGCGTCGTCGGGACGGGTGCCCCAGCTCGCCGGGCCGGCCTGGTCAGGAACACTTACGGATAGGTCGCCAGGAAGAATATTCAGTGCAACGGACTATGGCAAGTGAGTGAGGCGTCCTTGGAGGCAGCGGTGGCCCGGGGACGGGCCGGGCAGGAAAGGCCCGGAAGTCCCGTGCGCCCCCACCACCCTCGGGCGGGCGTGCACGACCCGGGGGACGGCAGGGCGGTGGGTCAGCTCCGCAGGCGGCGCACCGCCTGGACCGACGAGGTGAGCGCCGCCCCCGCCGGCAACAGGAGAAGGGCGCCGAGGACGGGCAGGAGCTCCCCCCAGGCCAGGTATGCATTGGCAGTCAACAACGGAGACGCGACGGCCATCGCGCTCATCTCCCGCAGGCCCCAGGAGTGCGCCCGGAGCGCGAGGGCGACTCCGGCGAAGGCGAGGACGAGCAGCGGCCAGGCGCCGTAGTCCGTGCTCACGCCCAGGGCCCCCGTATAGCTGCCGGCGTTCACCACGACGACGGGGAACCACCCCACGGCGGCCACCGCTCCGGCCGCCGCCGACAGCCGCCTGTCCCCGCGCCGGTCCGGAGGGCAGGCGAGGACGACGGCAGCCGTCAGCAGCGCCGCGACAGGAGCGATGCCTCCCTGATCCGGAGAGGGTGCGGCGGAGATCCCCTGCACTGCCGTCCCCAGCAGCCCGCACACCGCCGGCCCCGCGCCCCGCCCCCACCGGCCGGTCAGGGCGACGACGGCGCCGACGCACACCAGCAGGGAGAGCAGCAGGAACAGGATCCACGCGCCGTCCGTCGCGGCGAGCTGCACCCGGGCCGGAGCCGGCGAGAGAGCGAGCCCGGCGTACCAGCGCGTCAGGTGCAGCCCGCTGGTCACCGCCGCGGCCGCCAGGGCGAACGGGGCGGCCAGGGCGAAGAGTCGCCCCGCGGGCGACGCCGAGTCCAGCCCCAGCCGGACCCGCAGGGCGTGCGCGGCCAGGTCGGCGTCCGCACGCAGCCGGGCCGGGCGCGACAGTTCCGCTGTCATCTCCCGGTGGACGTCGACGATCTCCTGTCCGTGTGCGGCCCGGTATGCGACCGGGTACAGACGGACGAGGCGGTCGCTCACGCCGGCGCCACCGTGCCGTCGGCAAGGCGCCGCCTGACCTCCCGGGCGGTGGCGGCCAGCCGCTCCGCCTCGGCCTCCAGCCGCTCCCGCCCGGAGGGGGAGAGCGCGAAGACACGACGTGCCCGGCCGCGCACCACCTCCTCGCTCTCCACCTGGATCAGGCCCTCGGCCAGCAGCCTGTCCAGTGCCCCGTACAGTGCCCCGGTGCGCGGTGTCACCCGGCCGTCGGTCATGGCCTTGACCTCCTGGGCGATCGCGTAGCCGTGCCGGGGGGTGTTCGCCACCGCCGTCAGCAGCAGCAGGGCCAGCTCCTGCATTCCTCGTTCGCTCACACCGACAGAGTATTCCGCTCCACGGATGGTCGGCGGGCGAGGACGAGGCGGCAGGCGGGGGAGCCGTCGCGGCGGCGGCCGAGGGCGGTCAGGGGGACGGTGCTCGTCGTGAACCCCGTGGCGGCCAGGTTCTCCAGCACCCGGGGGAGGCGGAAGGTGCGGTAGTACATGACGAACGGGGGGCGCCACAGGGCGTTGCGGACGCGCATGGCGGTGTCGAAGCCGAGCAGCGCCCAGTAGGCGGCCGATCCGACGCGCGGGGGAGCGGGCACCGGGAACGCGAAGAGGCCGCCGGGACGCAGCGAGGCGTGGACGGCGGCGAAGAGCCGGGGCTGTTCGGCGGGCAGGAAGTGGCCGAAGGCCCCGAAGCTGACGGCGAGGTCGAAGACCGGTGCGAACGGCAGCCTGCGGGCGTCGGCTCGGACCCAGTGCACGGCGGGGGAGCCGCCGGTCCCCGGCGCGTCGTGGAGGGCGGAGCGGGCGACGGTGAGCATGCCGGTGCTGAAGTCGACGCCGGTGACCTGGCCGGTGCACAGCCGGCGGAGGGCGGTCGTTCCCGCGCCGGTGCCGCAGCAGACGTCCAGGCCGGACCCGAACGGCCCCATGGGGCGGAGGGCGGAGACCGTGGCGTCCAGGATGCTGTCGGGCGTGCGGAACGGTGTGCGGTCGAACTTCGGGGCGAGCAGGTCGTAGCCGCGCTCGGTGGAGGACAGTGCCTGCGCGGCGAGCTCGCGGAGGGTGGGGCCCTGCGGAGTGAACACGGCAGTCACGGTAGTGGGCCGCGGTGGTGCGGCGGGCACGTGAGGGGCCGTGAACGGGCACATCGTGCCCTTTGTGTTTCCGCCCACGCACGTGGGGGTGATCTCGGGGGTATTCCGGAGGGCCCGGGTTGGCGAGGTGCCGTCACCCCACCGTGCCGTGCCGAATTCGGGAGGCCGGCGTGAGAGGTGAGGAGGCCGGAAGCGACTTCGGGCGTCTCTGTGGAAGAGAGCCGGACGAATGGTGCACGGCCGCATCGCGCTTCGTGCTGACTGAAACTGACCGGTTGTTGTCTCACTCTTCCGTTCCTGACTCAAACGGATATGCTGACAAGCCGCTGGTGATCACTCAGAGTCACTTGAGGAGGGTGTGCTTGCCGTGCTGCCTGCTGGGCCGTGCTGGAGCGGCGGACCGCCTCCCCGGCGCACATACGGAGCCGGGCCCGTGGCGACAGTGAGGCGCCCGGGCGTGGTGCGGACGCCCCGGCCGGCGGGCCGCTGCCATGGGCACGGCGCTGACCGTCCGACGATCGGTGCGGAGGGTGAACACGCCCTGAGATAACCGGACTTCGGACTGAACTCCGCAACGCACGGAATCGCGCCGGCAATTCCCGTCTCGTCCGCGACCTGGCGAAGGTACAGACAAACCTGTGAAGGATCAATGACGGAATCAACAACGGAACAGCCGTTCCGCGGCGGCCAGAACCGCCTTCCCACGGTGAAGTCCCTTCTGGCCATGGCGGCCGTGGTCGCGCTGGCGACGGTGGCGGTGCTCGTGGTTCTGAACAGCGCGCGGGACATGCCACCGGTCGGTCACGCGGCCCTGGGCGCGCTGGCCATCGGCACGCTGGTCGCGGGGGGCGCCGTGCCGCTGCTGCTGCGAGAGCGCCGGGCCCGGGAGGCCGCCGAGAGGCGGGCGGCAGCCGTCGAGCAGCGGGCCGGCCAGGCCGAGGCCCGGGCGGCGGAGACCGCCGAACGACGCGACGCGGCCCTGGCGGCGCACAGTGAGCTGGCGCAGGAGCTCGAGCACCTGGCCGCAACCCGGTTGCCCGCCGCGCTGGAGCAGGCGCGCAGCCCGGAGGTGCCGGTACCGGTGCCCGGGCCGCTGCACCCCGGGGACGAGGCGAACGTCGCGCGGTGCGAACGGGTCCTGGAGCTGGCGGCCGCCGCGGTGACCCGCGGGCGGGAGGCCGGCGACGCCGGCGGCGCGGCGGTGGTGCGGGCCGTCACGGCCGAAGGCCAGGCGCTGTCCTACAGGTTGCAGGACCTGCTGCTGCAACTGGAGGAGCGCACCCAGCACGACGAGCAGCTGTTCGATCTGGTGCAGCGTGCCGACCGGCTCAACGAGACGAGCCGCAGCCTGCTGCAGCGCGCCGGAATCGCCGCCGGGGGCACGGCCCGGCTGGTGCGGGAGGACTGCCACCTTCCCGACCTCGTGGCCGGCGCGCTCTCCCGGATCGAGGGCGGCGAGCGGGTGACCGCCCACAACCTGATGACGCGGCGGCTGGGCGTGGTGGCGCCGGCCGCCGAGCCGGTCGCGGTCATCCTGGCCGAACTCCTGCGCAACGCCGCGCACTACTCACCCGGCACCCTCGGGGTCCAGGTGACCCTGCACGAGGTGCCCGGCGGCGCGGTGGTGACCATCGACGACTCCGGTCTGGGGATGGGCCCGGACGCGCTGGCCAACGCGCGGCGCATGATCACCGGCGAGCCGCCGCTGCTGGCCGTGCTCGGCGACCCGCCCCGTCTCGGGCTGGCGGCCGTCGGCCGGATGGCCCGCCCGCACGGGCTGCGGATCGACTGGGAGCCCTCCGCATACGGCGGCGTCCGGACGGTCGTGCACCTGCCGACCGCGGTGCTGACCCTGATACCCGAGGAGGTGCCGATGTCCGCCGTCGCGCCGCCGCCCCGCCAGGCGCCCGAAGCTCCGGGCCCCGACGCGGCCGACGAGGAAGCACCCCTCAACCTGCCCCGTCGCCGCCGCCGTTCGGCCGACACCGACCAGGCCGGCGTCGCCGGAGCGGCACCTGCCGTCGCGCTGACACCTCCCAGCACGACACCCGAGGCCGCCGGGCAGCGCTACAGCGGCCTGCAACGGGCGGTCAACGCCGCCCGCTCCCAGAACACCGTGGACACCGCAGCCGAGGAGGCGCAGTGAGCAAGCTGTCGGAAGCCATGAAGCCCCACCTGGACCAGGTGGCGGAGAGACTGCTCGCCGAGGTGACCGGCGTGCGGCACGTGCTGATCCTGACGACGGACGGCCTCAAGGCCGCCGTCGCGGGTGAGCTGGGAGAGGACGACCAGGACCGGGCCGCGGCCATGTCGGCCGGGCTGCTGTCCGCGGCGCGGGCCGCCACCCAGGCGCTGGCCGGCAACGAGGAGCTGGCGATCAGTCAGGTGATCACGGAGTGCTCCGGCGCCGACGGCGGTCCGCGCGGGTGGGCCATCATCATGGGCGCCGGCAACAACATCGCGCTCGCGGTGTGGGCGGGCCCGGAGGCCGACATCGGGGTCATCGCGCACCGGATGACCGCGCACGCCGCCAGCCTGGCCGGCCTGCTCACCGCCCCTGCCCGGAGCGACGAACGGTGACCTCCCCGGGAAGCCGGCGACGGCTCGTCCCGGCCTACACCGCGCTCAACGGGCTGGGCACGCCGCGCACGCACCCCCTGCTCCGGGACCCGCTCACGGTCCTGCGGCGCCGGGGGGACTGGATCCCCCCGGTGCTCGCGCCGGCCCTGCGCCGCCTGGCGGAGGCACTGGCTCCCGGCCCGCTGACCCTGGCCGAGGCCGCCGCTCACCTGGGGCTTCCCACCGGCACCGTGCGCGTGCTGGCCGCCGACCTGATCGACGGCGGAGTGCTCGAGGCCAGGGCTGCCGTACTGCACACCGACCAACTGGATTCCGACCTGCTCAGAAGGGTGCTCGATGGACTCCTCGCCCTCAGAAACGACCCGGCCGGCGCATCTGGATCCTGACCTGCGTCAGGACCTCGTCAAGATCGTCATCTGCGGAGGGCTGGGGACCGGCAAGACCACGCTGATCGCCTCGGTCTCGGAGATAGCCCCCGCACACACCGAGGAGACGATGACGGAGGCGGGCAGGCCCACGGACGACCTGGCGCACCTGCCGGAGAAGTCCACCACCACCGTCATGATGGACTTCGGCCGCCGCACACTCTCCGACGACCTGGTGCTGTACCTGTTCGGCACCGGCGGGCAGAAGCGTTTCGCCAGCCTGTGGCGGGATGTCGCGGCCGGGGCGCTGGGCGCGCTGGTCCTGGTGGACACCCGCCGCCTGGACGTGTCCTTCGACGCCTTGGACCTCGCGGAGACGACCGGGCTGCCCTACATCGTTGCCGTCAACGAGTTCCCGGACTCCCCGCAGGTGTCCGAAGCGGTCCTGCGCGACCACCTGGACCTGGCCGGGGACACCCCCGTCGTCCGCTGCCGCGCCCTGGACCCGGCCTCCGTGCTCGAAGCGCTGATCGAGCTGCTGCAGCACGCCATGACCCACCAGCAGAAGGTTGCCGCGTGACCGCCGACGTATCCCCTGTGCGCACCCCGTACCCGCTGTACGGCGAGGAGTTCATGCGCGATCCGTACGCCGTGTACGAGCGCATGCGCGCCGAGTGCGGGCCGCTCGCGCCCATCGAAGTCGCCCCCGGCGTCACCGGGTGGCTGGTGCTGGACTACCGGGCCGCGCTGGATCTCCTGCACGACACCCGCAGCTGGACGAAGGACTCCCGGGTGTGGCAGGAGACCGTCCCCGAGGACCACCCGGTGCTCGGGATGCTCAGGTGGCGGCCCAACCTGCTGTTCAGCGACGGCGAGACGCACGCCCGCTACCGCAAGGTGATCACCGACTCCGTGGCCAGGATCGAGCCGCACCGGCTGCGCGCCATGACCCAGGAGATCGCGGACCTGCTCATCGACACGTTCATCGACGAGGGGCGGGTGGAGCTGGTGGGCCAGTACTGCCGGCCCATCCCGCTGTATGTGATCAACCGGCTCTTCGGGCTGGAGGACGACCGGGCCCCGAACCTCATCCAGGCACTGGCCGGCCTGATGGAGGGAACGGGCCCGGAGGCCACCGCGCAGTTCGAGCGGTACATGGGCGAACTGCTCATGGCCAAGATGGCGCAGCGCGGGGACGACATCACCTCGTGGTACCTGGACCACCCCCATGAGCTCACCCCCGAGGAGGTTCTCCACCACCTGGTGCTGACGGTCGGTGCGGGCCAGGAGCCCACGACCAACCTGATCTCCAACGCCCTGTCCCGGCTGCTGGCCGACGACAGCTACCGGGCCTCATGGACCGACGGCATCCACACCCCGCGGGAAGCCGTCGAGCAGGTGCTCCGCTTCGAGACCCCGATCGCCAACTACGCCTTCCACTTCCCCCTGCGGGACATCAACTTCCACGGCGTGGACCTGCCGGCGCACACCCTGGTGATGGTCAGCATGGCAGCGGCCGGTGCCGACCCCAAGGGGCCGGGGGCAGCGGAGACCCGTGGCGGCTCCCGGGCCCACCTGTCCTGGTCCGCCGGCCCGCACGCCTGCCCGGCCCAGCAGCCCGCCACCCTCATCAGCACCACCGCGATCGAACACCTCGTCTCCCGCCTTCCCGACCTGCGCGCCGAGGTGCCGCGGAGCCAACTGGAGTGGCGCCCGGGCGCCTTCCACCGCTCCCTGGTCGCGCTGCCCGCCCGATTCACACCTCCCGGAGGCCTGACATGACCGCAACCCCCGCGACCCCGCTGCGCCTCGACCCGTCGGGGTCCGACCTGCGGGCCGAGACCGCTTTACTGCACCGGCGCGGACCGGCCGTCCCGGTCGAACTGCCCGGCGGCGTCACCGCCTGGTCGATCACCGGCCATGATCTGCTCAAGGAGCTGCTGACGGACGACCGGGTGTCCAAGGACCCGCGCCGGCACTACCCGCTCTTCCAGCGCGGGCTGCCCCCCGAGGCCTCCTGGCTGATGTCGTGGATCGGCGTCACCAACATGTTCACGGCCTACGGCGCCGACCACCGGCGCCTGCGCCGCCTGGTCGCCCCCGCCTTCACCGCCCGGCGCATCCAGGCCCTGGCCGGCGACATCGAGGAGATCGCCGACGGCCTGCTCGACGCGATGGCCGAGGAGGCCGGCCGCGGCGGCACGGTGGACCTCATCGCGGGCTACGCCCACCCGCTGCCGCTGGAGATCATCTGCCGGCTGATGGGTGTCCCGGACGACCTGCGGCCGGCCGCCGTCGACCTGATCGGCCGAGTCGTGGACACCACCCTGTCCCCGGAGGAGGCGCAGGCCACCTTCGAGGCGATACCCGTGGTGCTGGGCGGTCTGATCGAGCGCAAGCGCGAGCAGCCCGGCGAGGACATGACCAGCGTGCTGATCAGCACCAGCGACGAGGACGGCTCCCGGCTGAGCGGGGAGGAACTGCTCTTCACCCTGCTGCTGGTCATCGGCGCCGGCTTCGAGACCACCGTCAACCTCATCGGCAACGCGGTCCACTCGCTGCTGACCCACCCCGACCAGCACGGACTCGTCCGCGACGGCACCCACAGCTGGGACGACGTCATCGAGGAGACGCTGCGCAGCGCCCCCTCGGTGGCCAACCTGCCGCTGCGCTACGCCGTCGAGGACATCCCGCTGAGCGGGGGCGCCGTCATCGCCAAGGGCGACGCGATCCTGGCCGGCCTGCTGGGCGCGAACACCGACCCGAGCCACTACGGTCCCGACGCGGAGCGGTTCGACCTCGCCCGCGAGGACAAGAACCACCTGGCGTTCGGGTACGGCGTGCACCACTGCCTCGGGGCGCCGCTGGCCCGGCTCGAAGCCCGGATCGCCCTGTCCGCCCTGTTCGGGCGCTTCCCCGGCCTGAGCCCGGCGGGCGAGCCCCGTCCCTCCGCCACCTTCGTGATGTACGGCTGGGACCGGCTGCCGGTGGCCCTCGGGGAGTCCCGCGACTGAGCGGTGCCCGCCGGATCCCGCCGCTGTCGTCCGGGCGGCCTGTGTGGCGTTCCGCACAGCGGCGGTTCCGACGGGCCCGTAGCATCCGGGCATGGAGTCGACAGACGGGCAGTGGTTCCCCCCTGAGTGGCCGGAGCGGATCCGGGCACTGGCCCGGGGCGAGCTGACGCCGGTGGAGCCGCGGCGCGCGGCCACCGTGATGCTGCTGCGGGACGGCGCGGACGGCCTTCCGGAGGTGCATCTGCTGCGCCGGCGCACGTCGATGGCGTTCGCCGCCGGGGCGTACGCCTACCCGGGCGGCGGGTGCGACCCGAGGGACGCCGGGGACATCGCCTGGGCCGGCCCCGGCCGTGCCGAGTGGGCCGCCCGGATGGGAACGGACGAGACGACCGCGCAGCAGGTGGTCTGCGCGGCGGTCCGCGAGACGTTCGAGGAGGCCGGGGTGCTGCTGGCCGGCGCCTCCCCCCAGGACGTCGTCGCCGACACCACCGGCGAGGACTGGGAGGCCGACCGGCGTGCGCTGGTGGCCCGGGAGATGTCGTTCGCCGAGTTCCTGGCCCGCCGGTCGCTGGTGCTGCGCAGCGACCTGCTGGGATGCTGGGCACGCTGGATCACCCCGGAGTTCGAGTCCCGCCGGTTCGATGCCTGGTTCTTCGTCGCCGCGCTGCCGCACGGGCAGCGGGCGCGCAACGCCTCGACCGAGGCCGACCGGACGGTGTGGATGACGCCCGCGGCGGCCGTCGAGGGCTACGACCGGGGCGACCTGGTGATGATGCCGCCGACCATCGCGACGCTGCGCGATCTCGCCGCGCTGACCGCCCCCGCCGAGGCGGTGGCCGCGGCGGCGGGCCGCGACCTGACGCCGGTGCTGGCCACCGCCCGGCTGGAGGGGGACCAGGTGATCCTGAGCTGGCCGGGGCACGACGAGTTCGAGAAGCGCGTGGTGCGGGAGGGACGGGAATGACGGAGGCATCCGGGCTGCCCGGGCATCCCCGGGTGGGGATGATCGACGGGCCGGCCACCGAGCGGGCGGAGTGCGTCCTGGCCCCCAACCCGTCACCGATGACCCTGGACGGCACCAACACCTGGATCCTGGCCGAGCCGGGCTCCGAGCAGGCCGTGATCGTCGATCCGGGCCCGCTGCACGAGGGGCACCTGCGGAAGGTCGTCGAACGGGTCGAGTCGGCGGGGCGGCGCGTGGCGCTGACGCTCCTCACCCACGGCCACCACGACCACGCCGAGGGCGCCTCGCGCTTCGCCGAGCTGACCGGAAGCCCCGTGCGGGCCCTGGACCCGGCGCTGCGGCTGGGCGACGAAGGGCTGGCCCCGGGCCGGACGATCACGGTGGGCGGGCTGGAACTGCGCGTGGTGTCCACCCCCGGCCACACCGGAGACTCCCTGTCGTTCCAGCTCCCCGCCGACCGCTCGGTGCTGACCGGCGACACGGTCCTGGGGCGCGGCACCACGATGGTGGCCCATCCCGACGGTGACCTGGGCGACTACCTGGACTCCCTGCGCCGGCTGCGCTCGCTGACCGTGGACGACGGGGTCACGACGGTGCTGCCGGGCCACGGCCCGGTGCTCCAGGACGCCCAGGGAGCCGTCGACTACTACCTGGTGCACCGGGCGAAACGGCTGGCGCAGGTGGAGACGGCCGTCGAGGACGGCTGCCGGACGGCGCAGGAGGTCGTCGCCCGGGTGTACGCGGACGTGGACCGCGCGCTGTGGCCCGCCGCCACGCAGTCGGTCCGGGCCCAACTGGACTACCTGCGCGACCACGGCCTGATCTAGCCGTACTGCTGTCCGCAGCGTGTGCGGAGGCTCATCGAGTGCGTTCCCGGTTCCGCGCAGCGTGCGGAGGGGGAGTCGGCAAGGGCAGGTCCGCCGGATCGTCGATCAGCTCGGGCACGGCACCCGGGTGTGCGGAGCGCACCAGCCGTCCGGAGGCCGCGAGCCGGCCGAGGACGGAAACCGGTTCCGCGGCGGGGGACATGCGGATCACTGGCGTGCCGTGATCGGTGACCACCAGGGTCGCGCCCGCGCGTACGCGGGCTGTGACCTGGGACGGGGAGCGGTGGAGCTCCTCGAGAGGAATTGTCTCCATGCCCTGAAGGTACACATTTCCGTGTATCCGGCCCGGCCCGGCCCGGAGGTGGGAGCCGGGCCGCCGGGGCCGGGTGGGGTCAGCGGGAGCGGCGGGCCAGGCGCTCGATGTCGAGCAGGATCACCGCGCGGGCCTCCAGCCGCAGCCAGCCGCGGGCGGCGAAGTCGGCCAGGGCCTTGTTGACGGTCTCCCGGGAGGCGCCGACGAGCTGGGCCAGCTCCTCCTGGGTGAGGTCGTGCACCACGTGGATGCCTTCCTCGGACTGCACGCCGAAGCGGCGCGAGAGGTCCAGCAGCGCCTTGGCGACACGGCCGGGCACGTCGGAGAAGACCAGGTCGGACATGGAGTCGTTGGTGCGGCGCAGCCGGCGGGCGACCGCGCGCAGCAGGGCGGTGGCCACCTCCGGGCGGGCGCTGAGCCAGGGCTGGAGGTCGGCGTGGCCCAGGCCGAGCAGCCGGACCTCGGTGAGGGCGGTGGCGGTGGCGGTGCGCGGGCCCGGGTCGAAGAGGGAGAGCTCGCCGATCAGCTCGCCGGCGCCGAGGACGGCCAGCATGTTCTCGCGGCCGTCGGGGGAGGTGCGGTGCAGCTTGACCTTGCCGTCGGTGACGACGTACAGCCGGTCGCCCTGGTCGCCCTCGTGGAAGAGGGCCTCGCCGCGGGCGAGGGTCATCTCGGACATGGAGGCGCGCAGCTCAGCGGCCTGCTCGTCATCGAGCGCCGCGAACAGGGGGGCGCGCCGCAGAACGTCGTCCACGAGTCTTCTCCTTCTCGGCCGGGCCCCGTGAGGCAGCGGTGTCCTCGGTCTCATGATGCCGGATGCCACAGCGGTGCTATCGGTAACAAGTTTGTCCTACCGCACAAAGCGATCACACGGCAGGGGTCCGTTCGCGGCGTGAATGCGCTGGGTACAGGGCGAACAGCGGTCCGTCCGTCTACCCTGGCCGGGTGGCCGCAGGGCCGAGACGTGTGCGAGGAACGCGAGGGAGAGGGGGCCGGGCGGGTGAACGCGAGGCTGGGTTCCGCAGAGGGCGAGGGCCGGACGGCCCGGCCGGGCGGGCGCGCCGGGCCGGAGAGCCGGCTGGCGATGGTGCGCCGGGCCCGGAAGATCAACCGGGAGCTCGCCGAGGTCTACTACTACGCCCACCCCGAGCTCGACTTCGAGAACCCGTTCGAGCTGCTGGTGGCGACGGTCCTCTCCGCGCAGACCACCGACCTGCGGGTCAACCAGACCACCCCCGCGCTGTTCGCCGCCTACCCGACCCCCGGGGACATGGCGGCGGCCGACCCGGAGCGGCTGGAGGAGCTGATCCGCCCCACCGGCTTCTTCCGCAACAAGACGAAGTCCCTGGTCGGCCTGTCCACGGCGATCCGCGACACCTTCGGCGGCGAGGTGCCCGGCCGGCTGGAGGACCTGGTGTCGCTGCCCGGCGTCGGCCGCAAGACGGCGCACGTCGTGCTGGGCAACGCCTTCGGCCGGCCGGGCATCACCGTGGACACGCACTTCGGCCGCCTGGTGCGGCGCTGGAAGTGGACCGAGCAGACCGATCCGGACAAGGTCGAGGCGGAGATCGCCGGGATCTTCCCGAAGAAGGACTGGACGATGCTCTCGCATCGGGTGATCTTCCACGGGCGGCGCATCTGCCACAGCCGCAAGCCCGCCTGCGGGGCCTGTCCGATCGCCCACCTGTGCCCCTCGTACGGCGAGGGGGAGACCGACCCGGAGAAGGCGAAGAAGCTGCTGAAGTACGAGATGGGTGGCTTCCCCGGGCAGCGCCTGAAGCCGCCGCCTCACTACCCGGGCCAGCCCGCGCCCCCGATGGGGGCCGTATGAGCGGGGCAAGCAGCGTGTGCGGGACGAACGGCACGCCGGTCGGGGTCTCCGCCGACGGCCTGCCGCGGTGGCTGCGCCCGGTGGCCGAGGCGGCCCGGACGGTGGCGCCCCGGCAGCTGAGCAGGTTCCTGCCGCCCAGCAGCGGGGGACGCCCCTCGGCCGTCCTGGTCCTGTTCGGCGAGGGCCCCGCCGGCCCTGAGCTCCTGCTGCTGGAGCGGGCCTCCAGCCTGCGCCAGCACGCCGGGCAGCCGTCGTTCCCCGGTGGCGGCCTGGAACCGCAGGACGGCGATCCGGCCGGCGAGGGCCCGGTGCGCGCCGCGCTGCGCGAGGCGTGGGAGGAGACCGGCCTGGACCCGGCCGGGGTGCGGGTCTTCGGCACGCTGCCGCGGCTGTACATCCCGGTCAGCGACTTCGTGGTGTCCCCGGTGCTGGGCTGGTGGCGGGAGCCGACACCGGTCGCGCCCGTGGACCCGGCCGAGACCGCCCGCGTGTTCACCGTCCCGGTCGCCGAGCTGACCGACCCGGAGCGGCGCGGCATAGCGGTGCACCCCAGCGGATACCGCGGCCCGTGCTTCCAGGTCGGCGGCACGCTGGTGTGGGGGTTCACCGCCGGGGTCATCGACCGGCTGCTGCACTACGCGGGCTGGGAGCAGCCCTGGGACAAGGACCGCGAACTGCCGCTGGACGCAGGCTCGTGAGACGGTGGCCGGCATGAACTGGCTCGACATCCTGCTGCTGGTGGCCGCCGTGTGGTTCGCGGTGGTGGGGTACCGGCAGGGCTTCGTCGTGGGCGTGCTCTCGGTGATCGGCTTCATCGGCGGCGGGCTCATCGCGATCTATCTGCTGCCCATCGTCTGGAACGAGATCGGTGGCGACACCGAGCCCGGCTCCCTCGGGGCGATCGCGGCGGTCGCCGTGGTGATCGTGTGCGCCTCCATCGGCCAGGCACTCACCACCCACCTGGGCAACCGGCTGCGGCAGTACATCACGTGGTCCCCGGCGCGGGCGCTGGACGCCACCGGCGGGGCGCTGGTCAACGTCCTGGCGATGCTGCTGGTGGCCTGGCTGATCGGCTCGGCGCTGGCCACCACGACGCTGCCGACCATCGGCCGGGAGGTGCGCGGCTCCAAGGTGCTGCACGGCGTCTCCCAGGTACTGCCCGACCAGGCCGACACCTGGTTCGGCGACTTCAGCCGGGTGCTCGCCCAGCACGGCTTCCCGCAGGTCTTCTCGCCCTTCACCCGGGAGCCGATCACCGATGTCGCGCCGCCCGACCCGGAGCTGGCCGCCAGCCCGGTGGTCGCCGAGGCCAGGCGCTCGATCGTCCGGGTGCAGGGCACGGCGCCGTCGTGCGAGAAGGTGCTGGAGGGCACCGGTTTCGTCTTCGCCGACGGCAAGGTGATGACCAACGCCCACGTGGTCGGCGGTGTCAGCGAACCCACCGTGCAGATCGGCGGCGAGGGGCAGCTGTACGACGCCCGGGTGGTGCTCTACGACTGGGAGCGGGACGTCGCCGTGCTGGACGTCCCGCAGCTGGAGGCGCCCGCGCTGAACTTCGCCGACGCGGACGCCGTCGGCGGGGACGACGCGATCGTCGCCGGCTTCCCGGAGAGCGGCGGCTTCGACGTCCGCGCCGCCCGGGTCCGTGAGCGGTTCCAGGCCAACGGCCCGGACATCTACCGCCGGGGCACGGTGAACCGCGACGTGTACTCCCTCTACGCGCTGGTCCGCCAGGGCAACTCCGGCGGCCCGCTGCTGACCCCGGACGGCGAGGTGTACGGCGTGATCTTCGCGAAGTCCCTCGACGACGACAACACGGGGTACGCGCTCACCTACGACGAGGTGCGGGACACCGTCGAGCGCGGCCGGACCGCGCAGACGCCGGTGGACAGCCAGAGCTGCGCCATGTGACGGCGCCCGTCGGGGGTCGCGCACCGTGGTGTGGTGCGCTCGCGCGCGGTGATGGGGTTGCGGGGTGTGCGGTGAGTGAAGACGCGGCGCTCCGCGGGGCACGGCGGGGGTGTGCCGTGCCCCCGCGGTCAGCTGCGTGGGTGCCGCAGCCGCACGCTCACCCAGCGGGCGCGGCGGCGCAGAATGTGTGGAAAACCGATCGGATCGGGGATGACGCCGCTGCCCCGGAATTGCCGCGCTGCGCCCTGTGGCGCTCGGGCGGCGGCTCCGTTGCCGCTGCGGTCACGTGCTACATCTCGGTAGTCGTGCGTCCAGCCCATACTTTCGACTCTGCCCCTGGCACAGGTTCGGTAATCGTGCACCTTGGCGCCAATCGGCCGGGCCCCGTGGCGCGTGTTCGCCAGGGAGCGCGGGGCGGGCGCACGCGCCGTGAGGTGTCAGCGGCGGTCGGGCTCCGGGTCGCGCAGCCAGTCGATGAGCTCCGTGGTGAAGGCCACCGGGTCCTCCTCGTGCGGGTAGTGGCCCAGGCCGTCGAAGAGCCGCCAGCGGTAGGGCGCCTCGACGTACTCACCCGACCCGGCCGCACTGCGGGTGCGGATCACCGGGTCCATCGAGCCGTGCAGATGCAGCGTCGGCACCTGGACGGGCCGCTTCATCCTCCGGTTGAACTGGATGCCGTCCGGGCGGGCCAGCGAGCGGATCATCCAGCGGTAGGGCTCGATGGAGCAGTGCGCGGTGGAGGGGATCGACATCGCCTCGCGGTAGACCTCGATGCTCTCCGGCTCCGGAGGGCACGGCCCGGACCATTCCCGCAGCAGCCGCCCCACGTGTTCGGCGCCGTTCGCCGCGAGCTGCCGTTCGGGCAGCCAGGGCCGCTGGAAGCTCCAGATGTAGGAGCTGGCCGCGGTCTGCCGGGGGTCGCGCAGCAGCGCCGAGCGCCACCGCCGCGGATGAGGCATGGAGGCGACCGCCAGCCTGCGCACCAGTTTGGGACGCATCGCCGCGGCCGTCCAGGCCAGGTAGCCGCCCAGGTCGTGTCCGACGAGGGCGGCGTCCGGCTCGCCGAGGGAACGGATCACGCCCGTGACGTCCAGCGCCAGGTTCGCCGGGTCGTAGCCCCGGGGTGTGCGGTCGCTGCCGCCGACGCCGCGCAGGTCCATGGCCACGGCCCGGTACCCCGCCTCGGCGAGCGCCGGAAGCTGGTGCCGCCAGGTCCACCAGAACTGCGGGAAGCCGTGCAGCAGCAGCACCAGCGGGCCGTCGCCCGCCTCGGTGATGTGGAACCGGGCGCCGTTGGCGGCGACCTCCCGGTGCTTCCAGGGCCCGGCCTGCCGGACGGCGGACGTGCGCGACTCGCGATGTGCGGCAGTGCTCATACGGAGGAGTCTGTCAAAGAGCGGCCGGTACCGGCCGGGCTTTTCGTCAGCGTCACACTGCGCGGGTGCGGCCGGACGCCGGACAGGACGGCCGCCGTCTCCTTCGCCGAGTCGATCGAGCGCTGCGGCGGGGCGATCCTGCCCATCTTCGCCTTGGCCACCGCCAGCAGAGCCACGGCCAGCACCAGGTAGAGGCCGCCGACGATCAGGCAGGCGATGGCCAGCGGCAGGTTCCACCAGTTCCGGAGCCAGAACGCGAGCGCGAAGCTGAACAGGGGCAGCGCGAAGAATGCCAGGACCACGGCCATCACCACGGCGACACTGCCGAACGCCGCCCGCTTGACGTCCTCCCTGAGTTCGGCCTTGGCCAGCGCGATCTCCTCGTGGACCAACGCCGACAGCTCGGCGGTGGCCGAGGAGACCAGCTTCCCCAGGCTGCGTCCCTCGTCGGCTGCGCTCATCGCATACTCCCTCTTCTTCTCTCCCGGAGCCGGTGGCTCATGGCGTGGGTGACGCCGTGACAGTCCTGACGTGACGCGAGCGCGTCAGGCCGGATCTCCCCCTGGTGCCCACCATGCGCCGATGGTATTCCGGCCACCTGCCCGGCGGAGCGCCGGGCACGCCGCCAACGCCCGCCGGAATCGGCGCCCCTGCTCCTGATGATGCGCCGGAAGTGGCGCGGACGCAGCCCGGGCGAAGGCGGGCCCCGCGTGGACGCGCGTCAGGGGCGCCCGCCGGCCGGCGGGCGCCCCTGGACGAAGCGGGTACTGCTCAGGACGCGCCGGTGCGCTTCCTCACTCGGCGCTGCTCGCGCCGGGCAGCTTCTTCTGGATCAGCTGCATCACGGAGGAGTCGGTCAGGGTGGTGACGTCGCCCAGCTCGCGGTTCTCGGCGACATCGCGCAGCAGCCGCCGCATGATCTTCCCGGAGCGGGTCTTGGGCAGCTCCGCGACCGGCAGGATCCGCTTGGGCTTGGCGATCGGCCCCAGCTGCTTGCCGACGTGCGCCCGCAGCTCCTCCACCAGCCCCTCGTCCTCCGCGGCGGAACCGCGCAGGATCACGAAGGCGCAGATGGCCTGCGTGGTCTGCGGGTCGCTGGCGCCGACCACGGCGGCCTCGGCCACCTTCGGGTGCGCCACCAGCGCCGACTCGACCTCGGTGGTGGAGATGTTGTGGCCGGAGACCAGCATGACGTCGTCCACCCGGCCCAGCAGCCAGATGTCGCCGTCGGCGTCCTTCTTCGCGCCGTCACCCGCGAAGTACTTGCCCTCGAAACGGGACCAGTAGGTGTCCAGGAAGCGCTGGTCGTCCCCCCAGATGGTGCGCAGCATCGACGGCCACGGCTCGGTGAGCACGAGGTAGCCGCCCCCGCCGTCGGGGACCTCCTTCGCCTCGTCGTCCACGACGGTGGCGGAGATGCCCGGCAGCGGCACCTGGGCGGAGCCCGGCTTGGCCGCGGTCACGCCCGGCAGCGGGCTGATCATGATCGCGCCCGTCTCCGTCTGCCACCAGGTGTCCACCACCGGGACGTTGCCGCCGCCGATGTTCTGGCGGTACCAGATCCACGCCTCCGGGTTGATCGGCTCGCCGACCGACCCCAGCAGCCGCAGGCTCGACAGGTCGAACCGGGCCGGGATGTCGTCGCCCCACTTCATGCAGGTGCGGATCGCGGTGGGCGCGGTGTAGAGGAGGGTCACCCCGTACTTCTGCACGACCTCCCACCAGCGGCCCTGGTGCGGGGTGTCCGGGGTGCCCTCGTAGAGCACGCTGGTCGCGCCGTTGGACAGCGGCCCGTACACGATGTAGGAGTGCCCGGTCACCCAGCCGACGTCGGCGGTGCACCAGTAGACATCCGACTCCGGCTTGAGGTCGAAGACGGCGTGGTGGGTGTAGGACGCCTGGGTGAGGTAGCCGCCCGTGGTGTGCAGGATGCCCTTGGGCTTCCCGGTGGTTCCCGAGGTGTAGAGGATGAACAGCGGGTGCTCGGCACCGAACGCCTGCGGGGTGTGCTCGGCCGGCTGCCGGTCGACCACGTCGTGCCACCACAGGTCGCGGCCCTCGGTCCAGGCGGTGTCCTGGCCGGTGCGCCGCACCACCACCACGTTGCGGACGTTCTCGGTGCCCGGGCGGGTCAGGGCCTCGTCGACGGCCGGCTTCAGACCGCTGGGCTTGCCGCGCCGGTAGCCGCCGTCGGAGGTGATGACCACCCGGGCGTCGGCGTCCTGGATGCGGGTCGCCAGGGCGTCCGCGGAGAAGCCGCCGAAGACCACCGAGTGCGGGGCGCCGATCCGGGCGCACGCCAGCATGGCGATGACCGTCTCGGGGATCATCGGCATGTAGATCGCCACGCGGTCGCCGGTCTCCACACCCAGCTCGGTGAGGGCGTTGGCGGCCTTGGACACCTCGCGCTGCAGGTCCGCGTAGGTCAGGGAGCGGGAGTCGCCGGGCTCGCCCTCGAAGTGGATGGCGACCCGGTCGCCGTTGCCGGCCTCGACATGGCGGTCGACACAGTTGTAGGCGACGTTGAGCGTGCCGTCGGCGAACCACTTGGCGAACGGCGGATTGGACCAGTCGAGGGTCTCGGTCGGTTCGGTTTCCCAGCTCAGCCGGCGGGCCTGCTCGGCCCAGAAGCCCAGCCGGTCCTCCTCGGCGGAGGCATAGGCGTCTGCGGTGACATTCGCGGCGGCGGCCAGTTCGGCGGGCGGCGCGAACCTCCGCTCCTCCGTCATGAGATTGGCCAGGCTCTCGTTGCTCACGACTACTCCCTTGCGGCGTCAGCTGTGTCCCGGGGCACACCTCATCAGGCCGAATGCCCTTTGACAAGGGCTTCAACAGTAGTGGTCCAGACCTCTTGCGGCGAGTGGTTGGCGGCCACGACGAGCGGCTTCCTGACGCGCCGAACGGCCGTTCACAGGGTCAGGACGTCGGGCCGCACAGGAGAGAAATCAGGCACCCCTCCGGCCGTCCTGCCGAGCACATAGGTCTGCGCCTCACCCACGTGGAAGTACATCCCACGCAGCTCCAGCGAACCCTCTGCGACACGCCGCGCCACGCACGCGTGCCGCGCCAGGTGGTCCAGCTGCTGCACCACGTTCGTCAGGCACAGCACCTCCAGGGGGTCGGCCACCGGCCTCCCGGCCAGCCGCGGGGCCGAGCCGTTCATCTCGCCGAGCCGCTCCAGGGTGGGCCGTCCGTGCCGCAGCCAGCGGCCCAGCGCCCCCTCCGGCCGCCCGCCGCGAGCGGCCGGAGGGGAACCGGCCCCGGGCACGGCCGTGGGGGTCGCGCCGCGCAGCGCCTGCATCGCGCCGCATCCCGAATGCCCGCACACCGTGATGGACTGCACGCGCAGCACGTCCACGGCGTATTCGATGGCCGCGCCGACCGAGTCGTCCGAGCTCTCGGTTCCGGGCAGCGGCACCAGATTGCCCACGTTGCGGACGGTGAACAGATCGCCCGGCCCGCTGGACGTGATCATGCTGGTGACCAGGCGGGAATCGGCACAGGTCAGGAAGAGCTGAGTGGGCCGCTGCCCCTCACGGGCCAGCCGGGCCAGCTCGCCTCGCACCACCGGTGCGGTCGTCCGCTGGAAGTTGCGGACGCCGACCAGCAGCTGGTCGTGACGCGCCGGGCGGCGTGCCGGCCGGGCCCCCGGCCCCGTCCGCTGCGCGCTCCCGCGGGCCCGCTCCGTCTCACCGGACGACCGCGCCGACAGGCACTGGTGATTGCGCCAGGGCAGCCAGGGCGCGCAGTGGTGGGTGGCGCCCGGCTCGGCCACCGGCTGACCGGACCGCCCGGTGATCTCCACCGTGCCGCCCTGCGTCCGGTAGGTGCCGCGCCAGTCGTACAGGGCCTCGTAGGCGGCGTGGTCCATGAAGGAGCCGTCCAGCTCCACCGAGACCGCCGACGACTCCGGGACGCCGGCCAGGACGCGGGTGAGCCGGGGAACGGCGAGGAAGGTGAGCTGGCCGCGGACCCGCACCCGGTGCCCGCCTCCGGGCAGCTCCTCGTGGGTGATGCGGGTGTGGGTGAGCCGGTGCAGGGCGACCACGACCGCCACCGCGATGCCGATGGCCACCCCCTGGAGCACGCCCAGCACCACCACGCCCGTCAGGGTCGCGGAGTACACGGCCACCTCGCGGTGGCGGACGACGCTGCGCAGGTGCGCGGGCTTGACGAGCTGGATGCCGACCACCATCACCAGCGCCGCCAGCGCGGCCAGCGGGATCAGTTCGAGCAGCCACACCAGCAGGCCGGTGGCAAGCAGTACCCAGCAGCCGTGCAGGATCGTCGAGGCCCGGGAGACGGCGCCGGAGGCGACATTGGTCGCACTGCGCACGGCCACCCCGGTGACGGGCAGTCCGCCCAGCGCCCCGGAGACCATGTTGGCCGCGCCCTGACCGCGCAGCTCGCGGTCGAGGTCGGCCTTCGGCACCCGGGGGCCGCCCGCCTGCTGGCGGGCGGCGGCCAGCTTGTCCACGGCGACGGCCGACAGCAGGGACTCCACGCCGCCCACCAGGGCGATGGTGAGTACGGCGGCGATCAGGCCGAGCACCGGGCCCTCCGGCATCTGCGGCAGCGCGTGGCTGCTCCAGCTGGGAAGGTCGACGCGGGGCAGGTTCAGCGCAGCCAGGGTGGCCAGGGCGGTGGCGAGGCCCACGGCGGCCAGCGCCGCGGGGGCGGCCCGGCGGACCTTGCTGCCGGCCCTTCCCGGCAGGCGGGGCCAGACCAGCAGCACCGCCACGGTGACCGCGCTGACCGTGACCGCGGCGGGGATCGGGTCGGCCAGCCGGCCGGGCAGCGCCAGGAGATTGGCGACGGCGGAGCTCTCCGGGTCGCCGCCCAGCGCGATGTGCGCCTGGGCCAGGGCGATGGTGACGCCGATGCCGCCGAGCATGCCGTGCACGATCGCCGGACTGACGACCAGGGCGCAGCGCGCCACCCGGGCCGCGGAGAGGGCGAGCTGGCACAGGCCGGCGAGCACGGTGATCGCGCAGGTGGTCCGCCAGCCGTAGATCTGGATCAGCTCGGCGGTCACCACGGTGAGGCCGGCGGCGGGGCCGCTGACCTGGAGCGGCGCGCCGCCCAGCCAGCCGGCCACGATGCCGCCGACGGCGGCTGCCACCAGGCCGGCCTGGAGCGGCGCGCCGGTGGCCAGTGCGATGCCCAGGGAGAGCGGCAGTGCCACGAGGAACACCGAGATCGAGGCGAACGCATCGGCGCGCAGGCGTGAGGAGGGGGTAGCGGGGGCGCAGGCGGACATTTTCCGTCTCCGTCCGTAGAGGTGGCGTGCGGGGGTACGGCAGCCGGACCGGCGGCCGGATACCGAGCGTGTTGGTCTTGCTACGCTCAAGCGTTGGTAAATGGAGAGTAATGGAGGGTAAAGCGCAGCACTAGTGGGCAAAGCTCTTCTCTGCGACAATTGCGCCTATCAGGTGAAATGCGCATTTGATCCGCTTGTCATACCAATACTCCTGATGGGGTGAGCGACGTTGGTTGCGCCGGCATGGCGCCGGTGCGCACACGCGCCGAGCTCACCTCATGGCAGGAGGACCGATGACGGTCGCACGCGGAACGCTCATGGCTGCGGGGACGGTTCTCGCCGCCCTGACCCTCACGCTGGCGGGGTGCGCCGGACCGCCGCAGGCGCGGGACGGCACACCGGGTGGACCGGGGGAGGAGCGGGCGGAGACCGGCGTGGCGGGGCAGGACGCACCCCGGCTCCGCGCTCCCCGGCTCATCGGGGACGGCTCCACCGCCCACACCGGACGCCAGCCGCACCAGCCCGAGGCCCGGCCGCTGGACCCGCGCCGGACACCGCCTCAGTTCGTCGTCTTCTCCTGGGACGGCGCGGGGGAGGACGGCAACAGGCTCTTCTCCCGGTTCCGGAAGGCCGCCCGGGACAACGGCGCGCACATGACGTACTTCCTCTCCGGGCTCTATCTGCTCCCCCAGCACGCCCGGGACGCCTACCGGCCGCCCGGCCGGTCCGCCGGCGCCTCCGACATCGGCTACCTGCGCGACGAGAACATCGCGGCCACCATCGAGCAGCTGCGCGGAGCCTGGCTGGACGGCAGCGAGATCGGCACCCACTTCAACGGCCACTTCTGCGGCGCGGACGGAGTGAAGCGGTGGTCTCCCGAGGACTGGATCAGCGAGACCGAACAGGCCAAGTGGATGGTCAAGAACTGGCGGACCACCACGGGCTTCGACCACCTCGAACCCCTGCCGTTCGACTACGAGAGCGAGCTGATCGGCAGTCGCACCCCCTGTCTCGAGGGCCGCGAGAACTTCCTGCGCGCGGCGCGCGAGCTGGGGCTGCGCTACGACTCCAGCGGAACCGGCAGGCAGGTCTGGCCGGACAAGACCGACGGCCTGTGGGACGTGCCCCTGCAGCTTGTCCCGATGCCCGGCCGTGGCTTCGAGACGCTGGCGATGGACTACAACTTCATGGTCAACCAGTCGGGCCCCGGAAGCAGCGCCGACACCGGCAGACGGGACCAGTGGAAGCGCGAGATGCGCGACGGCCTGCTGGCCGGCTTCCAGCGCGCCTACCAGGGCAACCGCGCGCCGCTCATCATCGGAAATCACTTCAACGACTGGAACGGCGGCATCTACATGGACGCCGTGGAGGAGGTCATCGAGGAGGTCTGCCCGCGCGAGGACGTGCGCTGCGTGTCCTTCCGGCAGCTCGTGGACTGGCTCGACGCGCAGGACCCGGCGGTGCTCGAACGGCTGCGCACCCTCGGGGTGGGGGAGCGGCCCGCCGGCGGCTGGCCCGCGTTCCTGGCAGGCCGCGGGCCCTCGGCCTGACACCCGTTCACCGGGAGCCGCCACGCTTCCGGGCCGGGAGCGGGCCGCCCGCCGCCGGGCGGCCCGCCCCCGCCGCGCTCAGGCGGGCTGCCGCTGGGCGAGATGCTCGCCGAGCACGAAGGCCGGGTCGACCTGGGCGGCGAGATCCACCCCGGTCTTCGCGTTGCCCCAGCCGGCCGCGTTCTTCAGATGGAAGTGCACCATCTGCTGGGTGTAGCGCGTCCAGTCGCGCCGCGCGTAGGAGGCGTCCGCGGTGGCGTGCAGCGTCCGCAGCACCTGCCGGTCCGACTCCGCCAGCTCGGCGAACGGCCTGGGCCGTCCGCGCTCCAGCGTGCGCACCCAGTCGGAGTGGCCGAAGACCGCCAGCAGGTCCTCGCCGGCCTCCGAACGCAGGAACTCCACGTCCTCCGCGCTCTGCACCTTGTTCCCCACCACCTTGAGCGCCACGCCGAAGTCCCGGGCGTACTCGCGGTACTGCCGGTAGACCGACACGCCCTTCCGGGTGGGCTCCGCGACCAGGAAGGTCATGTCGAAGCGGGTGAACATCCCGGAGGCGAACGAGTCGCTGCCGGCCGTCATGTCGACCACGACGTACTCGTCCCGGCCGTCCACCAGGTGGTTCAGGCACAGCTCCACCGCCCCGGTCTTGGAGTGGTAGCAGGCCACCCCGAGGTCCGCCTCCGTGAAGGGGCCGGTCACCAGCAGCCGCACGACGCCGTCCTCCAGCTCGACGGTGTGCGCGCACTCCCCGAAGACCGGGTTGTCCTCGTCCAGCCGCAGGAGCCGGGAGCCCTCACCGGGCGGGGTGGTCTTGATCATGGACTCTGCGGAGGTGATCCGGGGGTTCTCCCCGCGCAGGTACTCCTTGATGAGCGGCAGCCGGCCCCCCATCGGGGTGAGCGCGGCGGCCCGGTCGTCGTCCAGGCCGAGCGCGGCGCCCAGGTGCTGGTTGATGTCGGCGTCCACCGCCGTCACCGGGACCCGCTCGGCCGCCAGGTGCCGGACGAACAGCGAGGACAGCGTCGTCTTGCCGCTGCCCCCCTTGCCAACGAAAGCGATCTTCATGTTCATGAGCGTACTGGTGAGCGGCCCCCGGCCCGTCACCACCGGCGGGCACGTGAAGAAGACCACTCGAAAGGTGACACCGGGCCCCTCGGAGGCGGCCTAGGCTGCTCAACCATGAAGGCCAACTCGCCGACCGATCCGCTGACCCCGCTGGCCCGGCTTCCCGGGGTGGGCGCCGCCGTCGACTCCATGCGCACGGCGGTGGACCGGGTCTACGGGCACCGCGTGATGCGCCGCCGCAGCTCCGAGATCACCGCGGAGGCCGCGCTGCGCGGAGCCAGGGCCTCGGCGGCGCTCTCGGGCGCCGACTGGGCCCTGGAGGAGGTGCGCCGGCGCAGCGACTTCGGCACCGATCAGCAGGCCCGCACCGTCGGCGCGGCCCTGCGGGTCACCGCCGAGGCGGGGCAGCTTCTGGACATCTGGCGCACCTCCCCGATGCGGGTGCTGGCCCGCCTGCACCTCGTCGCCGCCGGGGGCATCGCGCCCGAGGAGACGGTGGGCCGTCCGCGGCTGGCCGGCGAACCGGTCACCGAGCCGGGGCTGGAGAGCTTCGGCCGGCCGGCGCCGCCCGCCGACGAGGCGGCGGCCCGGCTGGACGCCCTGAGCCGGCTGGTGATCGACGGCTCGCAGGCCCCCGCGCTGGTCACTGCAGCCGTGGTGCACGGAGAGCTGCTCACCCTGCGTCCGTTCGGCACGCACAACGGACTGGTGGCCCGCGCGGCGCAGCGGATCGTGCTGATCGCCGGAGGGCTGGACCCCAAGTCCGTGGCTCCGGTGGAGGTCGGTCATGCCGAGCAGGGGCTGGACACCTATGTGCAGGCCCTGGACGGCTACGCCTCGGGGAGGCCCGGCGGAATGGCGGCCTGGATCGCGCACTGCGGCCGCTCGGTGGAACTCGGGGCCCGTGAGTCGGTGGCCGTCTGCGAGGCACTGCAGCGCGGCGCCGCCTGATCCGCCGTTCACGGTCCTGGCCCTCGCCCGGAAGGGGGCCGAACGGTCCGGACGCATCACAGCGGCGGCGCCTGCGCGCCGCCGCCGAACATGTCCACCGGGTTATCAGGCGTGCATTCATCGTGCCCATCAGGCCGGGGACTTCGCCCGTTCCTGGTGTGGCCGGCCCGTATCGCGGGTCTGCTACGCGTGGGTGCCCGGTATTCATGTGTCCGGTCCGGGGCCGAAGTTCGCGGATACTTTGCGACTTCTCCGACCTTGCGGGCCGTACTTCCTTTGTACTCCTGTCCACCGGGCCGGGGAAGCGGAGCCGGTGAGATTTTACCTTCGAGTCTTCACGGGGCCTCCCTCATGCGCCCGCTATCCCCTCACGCGCTCGGCACACGGGCCAGGCGGCGGCGGCTGGTGTACCAGACCAGGCCGGCCGCACACGCCGCCGCCAGCACCGCCACGCCGGCTGCCAGAGCCGGACGGGACGGCATCGACAGCGACGGAACACGTTGCTTGAGCCGGACCGGACGCTCGAACGTGAGAACCGGCCAGTCGCGGGCGGCCGCCTCCCGGCGCAGAGCACGGTCCGGATTGACCACGTGCGGGTGCCCCACCGACTCCAGCATCGGCACGTCCGTGACCGAGTCGCTGTAGGCGTAGCAGCGGGCCAGGTCGTACCCCTCGGAGACGGCGAGCCCCGCTATCGCCTCCGCCTTCGCCGGGCCGTAGGCGTAGTACTCCACCTCACCGGTGTAGCAGCCGTCCTCGACCACCATCCGGGTCGCGACCACCCGGTCCGCACCGAGCAGTTCCCCGATGGGCTCGACCACCTCGGCCCCGGAGGTGCTCACGATCACCACGTCCCGCCCGGCCGCGTGGTGCTGCTCTATCAGCGACGCCGCCTCGTCGTAGATGATCGGATCGATCACGTCGTGCAGCGTCTCCGCGACGATCTCCTTGACCTGCTGCACGTTCCAGCCACGGCACAGCGCCGACAGATACTGCCGCATCCGCTCCGTCTGGTCGTGGTCCGCCCCGCCCAGCAGATAGACGAACTGGGCGTAGGCGCTCCGCAGCACGGCCCGGCGGTTGATGAGCCCGCCGTGGTAGAAGGACCTGCTGAACGTGAGCGCGCTGGACTTGGCGATGACCGTCTTGTCCAGGTCGAAGAAGGCGGCGGTCCGCGGCTGAGGCAGGTTTTCCACGTCCCGAGCATAAAGGCCAACCATTCGGCGTACGCTAGGGCGTGTGGGTTTGCCTGAGAAGGCTCTCGGGTACACCATGTAAGTCACGGATCGTTCGCGACCGTGCTAACCCGGCCCGACTCCTCCCCCCCCCCGAGTCGGCCGTGGAAGACGACCCCCGCTCTCCCCCCCGGCGGGGGTCGTCGCACGTCCGCATACGAAAACCGCAGATGGCGGCGCCATTCCCCGGCCCGCTTCCGCGGCCCGGTTTTCCGTCTCCTCGCCCTCTCCTTCATGGCCGCCTCCTCATGACTGCCGCGAGCACTGCGTACGCGCGGCACTCCGGAGAGCAGAACATGTGACCGTGCGTCATGGCAAAGATGCGCTCGGAATTCACCGTCAGAGGTGACACCAATATCCACAGGGCGCGGCCTGTCCACAGATTTCGGCGCCGATCCCCGGGAAAACCGGCAAGGCGGCACGGTGAACGGCATCACTGCCCGACACGTCCCGGCCACTCTCCGGGACCCGCTGCCCCCAGGGGGACGCACACATGGCCGGATCCGTCCTGATCCACACGGAGGACGAACAGCTCCTCGACGACCTGCTGCGCCTGTGCGCCGCCGCCGGCGCCGCCGCCGACGTCGTGCACGGCGGGCCGGTGCCCGCCGCCCAGTGGGAACGGGCCCCGCTCGTGCTCGTCGGGGACGACCGCGCCGCCGCCGGCGGCCCGGGCACCGGCAGCCGCCGGCCCGGGGTCCTGCTGATCGGGCGCGACCTCGACGACCACACCGTCTGGGCGCGCGGCGTCGCCCTGGGCGCCGAGCACGTCCTGCACCTGCCCGGCGACGAGCCCTGGCTGGCCGACCGCATCGCCGACGCCGTGGAGGACACCGGGCCGCCCGCTCTCACCCTGGGCCTCCTCTCCGGCTGCGGAGGAGCCGGCGGCTCCACCCTCGCCTGCGCGCTCGCCCTGGCCTCCGCCCGGCAGGGCAGACCCACACTCCTCATCGACGGAGACCCGCTCGGCGGCGGACTGGACGTCCTGCTCGGCGCCGAGGAGACGACCGGGCTGCGCTGGCCCGCTCTCGCCTCCTCGCGCGGCCGGCTCCCCGCCACCGCCCTCCAGGAGGCGCTGCCCGAGGTGCGCGGCGTCCGCCTGCTCAGCTGGGACCGGTCCGACGCGGCGCGGCTGTCCGCCGAGGCGATGCGCTCGGTGCTGACCGCCGCACGCCGTCGTGGCGGCGCCGTGATCATCGACCTCCCGCGCGCGGCCGACCCGGCGGCCGCCGAGGCCCTCGCCCAGCTCGACCTCGGACTGCTCGTGGCCCCGCCCGGACTGCGTGCCCTGCTCGCCTCCCGCCGGGTGGCCGACGGCGCGGGAGTCGCCGTGCGCGACCTGCGGGCCGTCGCCCGGCGGACGGGAGCCGGCCGTAACTCGGCCGAGGAGCGCGCCCGCCTGCTCGGGCTCCCCCTGGCCGGAGAAGTCCCCGAGGAGCCGGGACTCTCCGACGCGGCCGAATCCGGCGAACCGCCCGGAGCCGACCCGTCCTCGCCGCTCGCCCGGTTCTGCGCCACCCTGCTCGACCGGGCCCTGCCGGTGGCCGGAGCGGCGTCGTGACCGCGGGAACCGGAGAACTGCCGCAGCTGCTGGAGGAGGTCAGGCTGCGGCTGGCCGAGGACGGCACCGAACCCACCCCCGGCGCGGTGGCGTCCGTCCTGCGCGGTCTCGGCCGGCCCCTGGGGGACAGCGCCGTCCTGGCCGCCGCGCGGTCGCTGCGCTCCGAACTGGTCGGCGCGGGCCCTCTGCAGCCCTTGCTGGCCGAGCCGGACGTCACCGACGTCATGGTCAACGGCCCCCACGAGGTGTGGGTCGACCGGGGCCGCGGCCCCGAGCGCACCTCGGTGCGGTTCCCCGACGCCGATGCCGTGCGCCGCCTCGCCCAGCGCCTGGCGAACGCCGCCGGGCGCCGCCTGGACGACGCGCGGCCCTGGGTCGACGCCCGCCTCCCGGACGGCACCCGGATGCACGCCGTGCTGCCGCCGCTGGCCGTGGGAGCACCCTGCCTGTCCCTGCGGGTGGTGCGCCCGCGCGCCTTCGCCCTGGCCGAACTGACCGCCGCCGGGAGCGTCCCGCCCGGCGGCGAGCGGCTGCTGCGCGCCCTTGTGGACGCTCGGCTGTCGTTCCTGGTGACCGGCGGCACCGGCTCCGGAAAGAGCACCCTGCTGGCGACTCTCCTCGGCCTGGCCGGGCCGGCCGAGCGCCTCGTGCTCGTCGAGGATTCCGCCGAGCTGCGGCCCGACCACCCGCACGTCGTACGGCTGGAGGCCCGCCCGGCCAACCAGGAGGGAGCAGGCCGGATCGGGCTGCGCGACCTGGTGCGGCAGGCGCTGCGGATGCGGCCGGACCGGATCGTGGTCGGCGAGGTGCGCGGCGCGGAGGTCACCGAACTGCTCAACGCCCTCAACACCGGTCAGGAGGGCAGCGCGGGAACGCTGCACGCCAACGCCGCGGCCGATGTCCCCGCCCGGCTGGAGGCCCTGGGGAGCACCGCGGGACTGCCGAGAGCCGCGCTGCACAGCCAGCTGGCCGCCGCGCTGTCGGCGGTCGTGCACCTCGTGCGCGACCGCGGCTCCGGGCGCCGCCGGATCGCCGAGATCCACGTCCTGCGGCAGGACGGCGACGGCCTGGTGCGCACCGTGCCGGCGGTGCGCTGGGCAGCCGAGGGCTTCACCCGGGAGCCCGGATGGCGGCGGCTCGCCGAGCTGTGCGAGCGCGGCGGGAGCCGACTGTGAGCACGGAGCACCGCGGCGGCCGGGCAGCCGGGCCGCCCAGCCGCTTCCCCCGTCTCGACCGGCTCACCGGGGCTTCCGGCTGTGCCGCCGGAGTGCTGCTGGCGGGTCTGCTGCTGGCCTGCTGGGGGCGCTCGCCCCTGCCCCTGCTGGCCGCCCTGGCCGCGGCCCCGTCGGCCGTCCGGTGGTGGCGCCGCCGCGGCGAGCGGCAGGCCGCCGGGCGACGGCGGGACGAGGTCATCGCCTTCTGTGCGTCGCTGGCGGGCGAGGTACGGGCCGGCCGCCAGCCCGCGCAGGCGCTGACCGCGGTCGGCGCCCCGGAGCTCGGTCCGCCCGGCGCACGCCTCCTCGCAGCCGCCCGCTACGGCGGTGACATCCCGGCCGCCCTGCGGTCGGCGGCGCGCCGGCCGGGCGCCGAGGGCCTGCTCGCGGTGGCCGCCTGCTGGCAGGTGGCCGTCGACGGGGGAGCCTCGCTCGCCGCCGGTCTCGAACGTGTCGCCTCGGCCCTGCGTGCCGAGCGCGATCAGCAGGAGGACGTGCGGGCCCAGTTGGCGGGTCCGGCGACGACGGCCCTGGTGCTCGCGGCACTGCCGCTGACCGGGCTGCTGCTGGGCTCCGCGATGGGGGTGCGGCCACTGGAGGTGCTGCTGCACTCGGCGGCAGGGCTGGGCTGCCTGGTGACCGGCGTGCTGCTGGAGTGGGCCGGACTCGCCTGGGTAGCCGCGATCGTCCGCTCCGCGGAACGACCCGGGACCGGCCGGGAGGAGGCGCGGGCAGCATGAGCCTCCCCCAGGCCTGGCCCCTGCTGCCGGCCGCGGCGGCCCTGCTGTGCCTGTCGCGCCTGCCCGCCGCCGTGCTGGCCGCCCGCCGGGCCCGGCGGCGCCACCGCAGGCTCACCGGCGGGACCGGTGATCGGCCGGGCGCCCG
>NZ_BAAAMJ010000046.1:81844-82013 GCF_039529215.1 Streptomyces sodiiphilus
CGGGCGTGGCGGGGGCGGTGGCGGTCGCGAACGGCCCCCCGCCCGTCCCGCCCCGCCCGGTGGCGGTCGCGCCGCCCGCCGGACGCGCCCGGCGACGGAGGGCTGCCGCTGGCCGCGGAGCTGCTCGCCGCCTGCCTTGCGGCGGGAGCCTCACCCGCCGCCGCAGCGG
>NZ_BAAAMJ010000046.1:82059-94307 GCF_039529215.1 Streptomyces sodiiphilus
CGGCAACTGCCTCCAACGGGCGGCCACCGAGCTCCGGCTGGGCGGCGAACCGGCGGCGGCCTGGGGCCGGCTGGCGGAACTGCCCGGGGCGGCCGTGCTGGCCCGGCAGCTGGCACTGGCCGACTCCAGCGGGGTGCCCGCGGTGTCCGCGGTGAGCGCGGCGGCAGCCGAGTGCAGGGTCCGCCGGGCGCGTGCCGCTCAGGCCCGCGCCCGCCGCGCGGCGGTCCATGTCACGGGCCCGCTGGGCCTGTGCTTCCTCCCCGCCTTCCTGCTCAC
This sequence comes from Streptomyces sodiiphilus, assembly GCF_039529215.1. Lineage (NCBI taxonomy): Bacteria > Bacillati > Actinomycetota > Actinomycetes > Kitasatosporales > Streptomycetaceae > Streptomyces > Streptomyces sodiiphilus. Next base: position 82,336 of record NZ_BAAAMJ010000046.1, read on the forward strand.
GGGAGTCGCCCCCGTGATCATCGCTCTCGCCCGGACGCTGCTGTGACCCGCCTTCCGCCGACGCCGCCCGCCCACACCCCCTGGTCCCTTCCCCGGTCTTCTCACTCCCTCCCGCCCCGCATTCCCCGCTTCCTCACCATCCGAAAGGCACACCCATGCGCTTCCGTTCCGCCTCCGCGTCACCCCGTCCCGTCTCACCCCGCTCCGTCTCGGCCCGTCCCGCCCGCCTCCGCCGTTCGCTCTCCTCCCTGCCCGCCGCTCTCCCTGTGCTCCGCCGGGTGCGCGGGGCCCGTCGCTTCGTGCTCGCCCGGCGGGACGCCGGGATGAGCACGGCGGAGTACGCGGTGGGCACCCTCGCCGCGGCCGCGCTGGCGGCCGTGCTCCACCAGGTCGTCACCTCCGGCGCGGTCAGCGGCGCGCTGCAGCAGCTGGTCGAGCGGGCGCTGAATGCGGCGCAGTGACGGGCAGCGCGGATACGTCACGGCGGAGACCGCCGTGGTCATCCCCTCGCTGGTGCTGCTGGTCGGTGCCCTGCTGTGGTGCCTGGGCGCGGTCGCCGTGCAACTGCAGTGCGCGGACGCCGCCCGGGCCGGGGCCCGGGCCGTGGCGCGCGGGGAGCCGCCCGGGGAGGTTCGTGCGATCGTCGGGTCGGCCGCCCCCAGCGGGGCCGGACTGCACGTCACCAGCCGGGACGGACTGCACCGCGTGCGGGTGGAGGCGCGGGCCCTGGGGCCGGGGCCGCTGGCCGTCCGGGTGTCCGCGGAGGCGGTGGCCCATGCGGAGCCGTCGTGAGGGTGCCGGTGACCGCGGGTCGGCGACGGTCTGGGCGGTGGTCTGCGCGATGCTGCTGTGCCTGGTGTTCGCGGCGGTTCTCGCCCTGGGCCAGGTGCTCGGGGCCCGGCAGCGCGTGGCCACGGCGGCCGACCTGGCGGCGCTGGCCGCCGCCGACCGGGCGCTGGAGGGCCAGGGCGAGGCCTGTGCCCTGGCCCGGCGGGTGGCCGCCGCCCAGCGGGCGGTGGTGGTGCGTTGCGAGCTGGCCGGGGAGATCGCGGACCTCACGGCCGAGATGCGGGCGGGTCCGTACCGGGTGCGGGCTCGTTCGCGGGCGGGTCCGCCTGCCGCAGCAGTTCGGTGAGCAGCCGGATCGCTCCCCGTTTGTGCAGGGGCTCGTTGCGTCGCAGTGCTCCTGCATCACCTCGGACAGGCTGGTCAGGCCTTGCCCGGTGAGGTAGTTCATCCACGCCGCCGCTTGATGTAGCTCATCAGCACGGTTCGGTCCCCCGTCCAGGTGAAGTCGCCAGGCCCAGGTCCGAGATCCCGTCCGGGACGCCCCCACTGTAGACGCCAAACAGCAGCCGACCCGCCGAGGAATCAGGCCTCGACCTTCCAAGTTCGGGCAGTGCAGCCAGCGCCAGAACCTCCCGATGCAGTGCGAGCTGTCCCTTGACGACGGAGCGAAGGCACGTCTCGATCCGGTTCCACTGGTCTTCGGTGTATGGCTCCAGTGGCTCGGACTTTGGCCGGCACTTGACCGGATTCCCCGCAAGAAGAGCGCGCAACGACACCTCGACGCGCGCTCCGCAGCCTCTCAGCAGCTGCCGGGACACCATGACACGGTCTGGTGTCGACGCCAGCCAGAACGGCAGCATGTGTGCGGTCCGCAAATCCTCGACACCGCCCTGGAAGTCGGCATCGGCAAGCTCGTCGACCATCCTGCGCAAGTGGCTGAGCGCCGGAAGGGCCGTTCCTTTTCTCTTCCACATCCCGTGCGGATGGCTGAGCTGGACCGCCGTGGGCAAGGTCCTCGGTACCTGCGGGTTCCTGGATCCGTCCAGGCGCCCGGTCCAAGCCGTCCCGTCGGGGAAAGTGAACTCGACTGGCAGCTAGTCGAGTTCAATTCGCGTCACCACGACTCGTCCTGCTCGCCGTCGAATTCGCTCATGCTTCGACCACGGCCAGGCCGCTGTTGCGACCGGCGGACTCGTACAGCTCCTGGTAGATCCGGTGCACGTCCAGACGCTGGATGTAGATCTCCGTGGTCGCCGTCTCGCACCTCTTGGAGCGGGTCGGCTCCATCGCCACCGCTGAGGCCGGGCAGTTGCCGAGCGGGACACAGGGGAACGTGGACGCGCTCCTTCGCGAGACGCACCGCATCCTGCGCTCGGTGTTCGACCGCTTCGAGGGTGTCGACCCGACCAGCAGGGACGTGCTGGACCTGTCCGAGCTCGGCGTCAAGAGCCAGCAGGGCGCATCACCCAGCGGCCGCTCGGCCTGGACCTGACGGACATCCGCCAGCCGTGGCTCAGGGAAATCCTGGGCACCTTCATCAACGAGACGAAGCCGAACACCACCGAGGCCAGACGGAGTCTGCGGGTGTGCAAGGCGATCTCCCGGGCCCTGGACACGCGCGTCGGTGGCGGCATGGACGCCTCAGCGCTGGTCTTCGCCGACATGAACGCCGTGGTCGACACCATCCGCGTGCTGCCCAAGCTGGACGGCGGGGCCATGTCAAGCAAACAGCGCGGGGCCCTGCTGTCGCTCTTCTTCAAGATCCTCGACTACAACCGAGCCGCGAAGGCCACCTGGACGGCATGTCCGCGAGCTTCGCGAGGCACTCCAGCCACGTCATCAAGGGCGAGGAGGTCGACGAGGACGAGGTCGGCAAGGCCCTGCCGGAGTCCCTCATCGCTCAGCTCGACGATTACGTGGACGTGCTGGCGCAGGGCATGACGCACGGAAAGATGACGCCCGAGCAGGTCCAAGCGATGGCCCGCGCGATCTACGAGCTGCTACGGGAAACCGGCCGGCGCCCGTATGAGATCGCCGAGCTGCGGGTATACTGCCTCGAACGCGCGTATGCGCACGGCTGTTGGTCTGCGGCAACCGCAAGGCACGGCGCCTGAGCCGGCGCCTGGAGCTCGAACACGACACCGTGGGGACCATCCGCACCTGGCGGGCCGTGCGCGACACGCTCGACCTGCCCACAGGCAGCGAAGGGCTCCTGTTCCCGCCCGGTGAGAACGGCATCATCCGTCATCTGGTGCCTGAGCAGATCTCGTCAATGATCCGCAAGTGAGCCGACAGCGTCCCCATCCTGCTGTCCGAGGAGTTCGACAAGAACGGTGACCGGGTGCCGTTCGACCGCTCGCTGATCTACCCGTACGCGTTCCGCCACTCGTTCTGCCAGCGGTACGCGGACGCCGGGGTGCGCATCGAGGTACTGCGCGAGCTTATGGACCACAAATCGATGCAAACCTCCCAGCGGTCACAAGCGGAAGCGGGAGGCAGTCAACGTGATGCGTCTGCACACCGTGGACCGCAGGGGCAAGTCCGCGCCGATGGCATCAGCTACCGCGTACGAGGCCCGCTCGGTGGCGGTGCCGTTCGGAAACTGTACCGAACCCTCCAACGTCAAGGCGGGCGGCAAGGCGTGCCCGATCCGCTTCCAGTGTGCCGCCTGCCCCTCCTACCAGCCCGACCCGTCCTATCTGCCTGCCATCGAGGACCATGTCCGCTCGCTGAAGGCCGACAAGGAGATGGCGGTCATGATGGAGGCGGACGAGTTCGTGGTGAGGAACCTGGACGACCAGATCGCGGCCTTCAAAGGGACCGTCGAGACGATGCGGAGGCTGATGGAAGCGATGAACCCGGACGAGCGCGAGGATGTCGAGCAGGCATCCGGCCGTCCTGCGCAAGGTCCGGGCCGTCCAGGGGCACGGCTCCGCCGTGTCCCTGGGCATGCCCGGCTTCCCTGGCCGAGCGCGGCGGGAGCACAGCATGAGCGAGGCCAAACGCACCCCCGGCGACGTCCTGCGCGAGACCCGTAAGAAGGACAGCAAGACCAAGCGGGCCAAGGTGCTGGCCACGGTGGACGCGATGAAGGCCGGCTCCACCCCCAGAGCACGGCGGTACTGGGGCACGCTGACGCGGCCGGCGCCAGCCTCACGCGCTTCCCCGCAGCAACAAGCGGAGCGTGCTGAACCCCTCGTCGTACGGCTTGCCGGAGGGAGCCAGGCGGGCCCCTTCCCTAAGCGCGCTGTAGCTGACGTGGACGCCGCTGTCGGCCACGAGCTGCCGCACCGGCGGGGTGCACATGCGGGCGGTGTGCCGGTACTGCCGGGCAGTCTTGGGGTTCAGGCTGATCTTGTCGCAGTACCGGTCGAAGACGCTGTCCGGGCCGCCCGGGGTCGTGACGGTCAGTAGCTTGTCGCCGATCACCAGCCGGTTCTCGCAGCCCACCTTCATCAGCGCGCACGTCCTGGTCTGTGTAGCTCATACGGATTCCTCATTGAACCGATGGGATGAGAGCACAGAGTAATCCGGTAAATGCTTTCCGTTCAATCTTCCAAGGTGCCCTGCGAGAACCCGTGTTGACGCCCACCAGCTCTGAACAGCACGGTTGCGGGGGCAAGTCGGGGCAGATCTGAACCCGTGCCAGTGACGGCGAGGAGGCTGTGGGCCTGCTTCAGCGGGCCTGGGAGAGTGCCGTCACAAGCGCGTCCAGACCCCCGGTGTAGACGCCTTCGCCGGAGCTGCCGCATTGGACGTGGCCGATCGCCTCCCGCCTGAACAAGATGGAGGCCCGCGAGGCCTCGACGCTTGCCGCGGAGCGCCGAGGCCGCTGACCCGGCGAGAAACCGCACGGGACGCACCCGGATGCACCACACCTACGGAACGCACGGGACGCACCGGATGGGCCTCAAACCGCCCCGGCGCTTTGAGACACGAGCCGACCGGCTTCACCGAGAATCCGGTCCAGCTCGTCGTCGGAGGTGTCCACCAGCATCAGGGCCGCGAGAGCCAGCTCAAGCGCCACGGTAATTCCGACGGGGACATCCCTGAGCGCTTGAGGTGCCCCAAGTGCTGCACGGAACAGAACCACAGCGACCGGCGGGTCGAATTCGATGTGCCCGCGTAGCTTCTCGGTCGCCGAGGTGAGGAATCGACTGATCGACTCCCTGTCCGTGGTGCTGGTCTCTCTCATCGCCAGCCGGAACAAAATGTGCACGAATAGGGTCGGATTCCGTGGATGCTCCTGGGCCTGTGCGAGCCCGACAAGAAGCTGGACGAACGTCTCCCGCTCGCCTGCCCGCCATGCGCGCAGGACACTGCGTGCCGCTGCGGAGTCCGCTGCTGTGCCGTTCACGCCTTACCGCCTTTTTGCCTAAGGATTTTCCCAAGCTTGAAGGTGACCATGCCGAGCCCCATGACAGCGACTGTAATAGAGCCATCCGGTATCTCGTTGAGATTGGAGCCGACAGAGTGGCCCCCGGACGCCTGCACCTCCGATGCGCTCTGTGTTGTTCCTTTGTTGGTCAAAGCATCACCTGGCTGAACCTCGGCATCGAGTGCTTGTGCGGCGTCAAGTACGTTGTCAGTGGCCTTAGCCGGGGAATTCATGCTGCGTCGATCTGAATCAGTATTCTCTTTGACGACCCTTCCCCCCTCTTCGCCACGGTCGTCTTCGAGAAGTGTCTCATCGGGCTTCTCCGCCCTCATCGCCTCGGAGTCAGGACCCGATGAACCGTCCTGCCCGGGAACCGGACGATCTCCGGATTGCCGCGCGTCACCTTGGCCCGTCGCTCGTTCTCCGGCAGTCGGCGAGTCGACGGGCGCGTTGTCGGTGGCCGCCGGTGTCGGGCTCTCCTCTGGACCGGCGGAGGTGTCCTCCTCCTGAGACTCCGCGGAATCCGCGGCGTCCTGTCCCTCGTCCTGCTCGTCGTGCCCTCCGTCCTCGTCGGGATGGTCGTCGGACGATTCTTCCGCAGCGTCGGGTTCGTCGGACAGGTCGTCGTCCGGGGCCTCGTCGTGTCCCTCGTCGTCGTGTCGGTCGTCTTGTCCGGCGTCCGTGTCATCGGCCAGTTCGTCGTCCACGGAGTCGGCTGGTTCGTCGGATCGTTCCTCAGCGGGTTCGTCGTCCGCCGTGTCGGCCGGTTCGTCGGACTGGTCCTTGTCAGATTCCGCAGGCTCCTCAGATTCCCCGGATTCCTCGGCAGTGTCCTGCTGCCCCTCCGAGGGAGAGTCGTCCTGCCACGATGTGTCGTCGGATCCGGTCGGCTCGTCGTCTCGTGCGTCGTCCTCGGCAGCGGCCGCGGTGTCGAGGTCGTCCTCCGCTCCCGAACTCGGCCGATCGTCCTGCGGCTCGGCCTCCTCTGCCGCTCTCTCGGCGCCGTCGTCCGCCGCCTGGGTTCCGTCGTGGTCGTCGCCTGCCGGTGAACCATCGGTGTCCTGCGGGCCCTCCCCGGGGGCGGCTGTGTGGTCGGTCCCCGCGGGGCCCTCGGTCTCCTGCTGGCGGTGTTCGTCCGCCGCCGCGGCGGAGTCTATGTCGCGTTCGGCGGCGCTGTCGGACGAGCGCGTGTCACCTGCCGAGTCGGAGGCCGGCGACGAGCCGGTGTCCGCCGGACGCCCCCCGCTGTCGCCTGAGGGTGCGCTGTCGCTCTCGCCGGAGGCGGACGCGCTGTCGCCGCCCGACGGAGCGTCGGCACGCTCACCTTCTGACTGGCTCGGACTGTCGGCGCTCACGGATTTCCTCCTTCGGCTGCTGTGATGAACGGAGCCAGCGGCCACCACGGAGCATCCAGGTGCTGGACGGCCGCGATGAGGCGGGCGCGGGTGTCCGGGGCGTTGCTCAGCGCGGCACATGCGCTGCGCCAGGCGGCGCTGTGGCCGAGGACGACCGTGTTCGTGGGACGCCAGTTGTCGGGGTGGTTCCGCCATGCCGCGATCTGCTTGTCCAGGGTGCTTCCCGGGAGGTCGAGGCCACGGGCCGCCCACGCGTCGGTGTCGGGATGTGGCCCTTGGGCGTGCCGGCCGGTGGCCTGGGCCCTCTTGAGCCTGGCGATGATGTCGACCCACCGGTATTGTCCTGCCTGCCAGCGGGTTTCTCTCCCGTCGCAGCTGTGGAGGCCGCCGTTGAGCGAGTGCTGCACCTGGTCGCTGAGGTGGGCGGCAAGGTCCTCGGGCGGGTAGTGGGTGCTGAGTCCGCTGTAGCGCTCGGCGATGGCCTGGTCGATCAGTGTGGCGACGGCACAGTCGAGAAGCCTGCGGTTGTTGAGGGCCAGCAGGGTGGACAGCCACTGCGGGTCCGGGCGGGGTGATCTGCGGCCGGTGAGGTGGGCGATGGTGAGTAGTTCGATCCATAGGACGAGACGGGGGTCGGCGGCCCGCTTCGTCCCCTTGCTCAGCTCCCGGAGGGTGTACGGGATGCCGTTGTCGAAGTGACTGAGCACGGAGTGAGGGTTGGGCGCACCGGGCAGCAGGCGGGTGGCCTCAGTCGTACTCTCCCGGTCCTGGCCCAGTGGTATGGACACACGGACGGGGCGGTCCATGCCGTCGACGAACACGGCCGCCCTTCCCGGGGGCAGGGAGACCAGGTGTCGGGATTGGGGGGCGTTGAGGTTCATGGTGGCGCCGACGGCGGTGCGGTCGTCTCCCGCGGGCAGCCGATGCACGATCTTGACCGCAGTGTTCTTGATGACATCGGGCAGGAGTTTGGAGGGGATCTGCTCGGCGACCAGGATGCCTTCTCCGTATGCGCGAACTTCGGCGAGGAGTGAGCCGAACAGTTCCACTGCGTGTGCCGCGGGGCTTCCGGGCAGCGCGTTCTTGAGCAGGCGGTGCGCTTCCTCCACCACCGTGACGTGCCGGAGACCTTGTTCGGCGCCGGCCGGCGCGGTGCGGTGTACGCGCAGATGCTCGTAGAGGCGGATCAGGACCGCCCCGATGAAGAACGCCTTGTCCTGATCGTTGCCGATGTCCTCGATTTCCAGCACGACGTTGCGCTTGAGGAGTTCGGCGATGTCGAGCGGGGTCTTGGCCTCGAAAAATCTGCCGGTGGTGCCGAGCCGGAGCGAGCCGAGCCGCACTTTGACGAAGCCTCTGACGTTGTCGGCGACCTCCTTACCGTAGCCGACGGCGTCGATGACTTGCAGCGCCGCCCGTTGCACATCGCCGAGGTCGGGGTAGCGGGGTGCGCGGGGCAGGCCCCGCCGGGTGCTGAGGGCCAGGTCCCAGCCCAGTTCCTCGTAGCACTGCACCAGCGATTGCGACAGGACCTGGGGGAAGGGGTCGGAAGCTTCGAAGGAAGCCAGGAACAAGGCCCGCATCAAGTCGATATGGGCTTGGAGCGGGAAACCCTGCTCCGGCTCCAGGGGGTTGATGCCGAGCGGTACGTCATCAGGGCTACCCGGTCGGATCACGGTGACCTCGCCACGTCCGGCCAGGCGTCCGGCGATGGCCCCGTATTCCGCTTTTGCGGGCTCGATGACCAGCCACGGGGTACCCGCGTCGTGGAGTGATTCGAGGATGTGGCGCACGGTCTGGGACTTTCCCGAGCCGGTCGCGCCGGCGACGAGGGTGTGCCGGTTCAGCGAGGCGGCGGGTATCCGCAGGTCCCCCGCCGCCCGGTCGGCCTCGTCCAGTACGGCGCCCAGCATCATGTCGCCGGTGCACTCGGGTGTGAGGTCGAAGTCGGCACGCTCGATCTGCCGTACTCCGGGCAGTTCGCGGCGTGGCGGGCGGGCGACTGCGCAGAGCAGGTCCGTGCTGGCCACGAACGGGGTGGCCGGGGCCTCCAGCTCTGCCGCAGAGGGGCTCTGGTCGCGCCAAGTGCTGTCGATGTCTCCTGCTCTGGTGCCGGGGGTCAGGGCGTAAGGCAGGTCGTCGAGCTCTCCCGCGGCGCACAGCAGGGCAGCGGATCGCCTCGCGGCGGCTGGAGTCGCCGCCCCGACCAGGATGTGTACCTGCCACATCCCGCTGCTCCGGCGGCGGGCCAGTTCCCGGTACCGGGACTCGGCCCGTTCCAGCCGCACCTGGTCGATCTCGGCGTTGGCCCGTTGCCGGAGCCGGGGCATCAGTGATTCCAGCAGCCGCAGTTCGCGGTCGACTTCCGCGGTCTGGCACGGGCGTGCCAGGACCAGCCAGGCGAACGGATGCGCGAGCTGCGAGGCGAAGCCGTCGAAACCGCCTCGCCGCTGGGGCGTGCTCTCCCGAGGAGACGGCGTCCACAACGAGTCCGGATGACCGCCGCAGCGGATCCAGAACGGGAACGCGCTGAGATCAGGTGCCCCGGCGGGTGTGCTTGTGACACCTGGCGGGAACAGAATCCGGCCGCCTTCGTCGGCTTTCCGGTCCGTGCCCGGGACCGCTGCCGGGAAGTACGGCCGGCCGCCCGCGAACACGTCGATCTGCTGCCGGTCCGGGGTCCGCATCCACAGCGTCGCCACCGCGGCGTTGCCCAGCCCCGACGGATCGGCCGCGCCGCCCAGCCCCGACAGCTCGGCGTGCGCGGCGGTCCAGGCCGCGAACAGCTCCGTACTCAGCGGCGACGGCGCCATGAGCTCCGGCGGCTGGTAGGGGATGCCTGTCAGCTGGTGGAACTCGAATCCGCTCAGCATGTGCTACTCGAGCTCCAGCGGTTCCTCGGCGACCTTGTCGAGCAGCGCGATGCCCGGGTTGCAGTCGCCGAGGACGACCCGCCGACCTCTGCGCCCGTCAGCCTCGACGAGGAAGAACGCTGTCGTGGGAAGCCCCTGCACGGCGGTGGGCTCCACGGCGAACTCGTACACCCTGGACTCGGTGGTACCGCGCGTCCGCGCGTCGGCCACCGAGCTGCTCGTGCCGGTGCCGTAGGTACGCGTGCGTCCCCAGGTTGACATGCGTGATGTGGTAAGCGACGACGAGGAGCTGCCCATTCCCAGATAGGGCCCGCTCTGACGGCCGCGGGAGAAGCTGGTGCCGCGCGATCCGCCGACCGACTCGGCGGTGCTCTCACTGGTGCTGGTGCCTTCGGTGAAGGTCCGGCCGACCGATTCGGTCACCTGATTCAGTACGAACTTGTGTTCCCGGCCGACGAACTCGGCCGCCAGCGTCGCGTCACGCGGGTTACCCAGTCGCATCAGGAGCGTCACGCTGTCCGTCGCTCCCAGCAGCGGCGCGAACTCCTCACCGATGCGCTCCATCAGCAGGATCAGCTGAGCCCCGCTCCTGCGCGCCTGCTGGCTCAGTGTCTCCAGCGCGTCCCGGCCGAGGTGGTCGGCACCCGCGACCACGAGGACAACGTCTTCCACGCCGCTGCGACCGGTACGGAGCTGGTGGAGCAGCATCTGGAAGACCAGCCGGTCAGTGACGTCCTTGCGCCGCTGGTCGGAGTCCGAGGTGGTCACGGAGGTGACCGATACCTTTCGCGTCCCGAAGAAGCTGAGCTGCCCTCCGCCGTGCGATGCTACCCCCGGATCCGTCCCCGCAGTGCGGGTGAGCACGGCCAGAACGTTGGTGAGGAACTGGAGTTCCTGCCGCTCACGCTCTCCGGCGGCCACCGTGTCGACACACTCGTTGATCCGCATGTACTCCGACTCGGTGAGCGGCTTTGTGTCACCGAAGTCCTGCACCCGGCGCAGCACCCGCAGGCCGGCCGTCAGCCGCAGCAGCGTCACGAAGCCGTTCAGTCGTTCGGCCACGGTCGTGAGGAGCTCCGCGTCCAGGGCCTGCAGGACGGGGTCCGGCAACCCGGGCCGCATGGTGCTGACCGCCGCCGCCAGTGTCTCGCCGACCTCCACCGGGGTCAGACCGCTGCAGGGCTCGTATTCGTCGAACCGACTGGGCAGATCGACATCGACAACCCGCTCGCCCCGTTGTTCGGCCAGGGTGACGATCCCGCCGCCGACCGCCTGCTCGGTTAAGTCCACCACGGTCAGCCGCCGTCCGGCGGACAGCAACGTCGCGCACGTGGTCATTAGGAGGCTGGCCCAGCCGTCACCGTTGCCACCGAAGACATTCACTCGCGCGGCAGGGGCACTCAGCCCCAGCGGGAACCACGTGCGGGTCTGCGCCACCTGACTGGCCACGTCACGTTCCCAAGCGGCATGCGCACGCCGGTATGACTCATACGCGAGATCCCGCTCGCGCTGGGCGGCCTGCTTGCGGATACTCTCAACAACGACAACAGCGATGACGAAGACGACTGCGCTGATCAGTGCCATCAGCAGCACGCTGCCGAACCCGTCGAAACTGAACGTGATCACCTGCCACAGCGCCCGGACAACCGCAATCACTCCCACCAGCGCCGCGACGCACGCCACCGCGACGCCCGCGTAGGCAGGACCCGACCAATAACGGTCCTGGTCCGTGAACCCGGGTTCATCCGGCATGGGAGGTTCGTGCCAGACCGGCTCAGGAAGCGAGCGCGATGCCTCCGTGAGCCCCGGCGGAGGTACATACTGCCAGCCGAACCGCTGCCGGGGTACGAAGATCCTATTGATCAACTCGCCATCTGCCGTGCGGTCAGACACGGTTCTCCCCCCCATGAGCGGTCCGGGCCCGCAAAAACTGAAACGTACAAGCTTTCTGACAGACCGTATGGCAAGCCCGGTTCGCGGCGCAACCACCACAACCGTCATACGCCCGCTCTTTCCAGCCCACGGCATCACCTGGGATGGCATGCACCGCTCAGCGCTCCGCCACGTGGCCATCCCTTGGAAGCAGCGACGCACGGGCTCTAGTCGGCCCGAGCCCACAGAACCCTGCCCGAGACCCCCACCTGTCGGGTCTCGTTGAAGATGGACGCCTCAGTTTGAGCGAGACACTCTGGGCGTCCCCCGTCCCGCTCGATGTGGGGCACACGGCGACTAGGCGTTTCTTCTGCCGGGCGCCGAGACCCTGGACGCGGCGGCGTTCGGAGATGTCGAGGTCGTCCAGGAGCTGTTCGGCCCAGCAACATGCCTTATTTGCCTGTACAGGCTTCTGTACGTTGATCTGCCGAGTCACTTGACAGCCCTGGATAACCGGGGCCGCGGCCGCGCTGGCGGCCGTGCTCCACCAGGTCGTCACCTCCGGCGCGGTCAGCGGCGCGTTGCAGCAGCTGGTCGAGCGGGCGCTGAATGCGGCGCAGTGACCGGCAGCGCGGCTACGTCACGGCGGAGACCGCCGTGGTCATTCCCTCGCTGGTGCTGCTGGTCGGTGCCCTGCTGTGGTGC
>NZ_BAAAMJ010000047.1:0-1265 GCF_039529215.1 Streptomyces sodiiphilus
CGTATCGGGCAGCATCCGCCACGCACACCCGCTGGTCAGTACGTACACCACCGCCGCGAACGCCTGTCGCTCATCCACCGGAGCCGTCCCACCGCCCTGCTTCCGAGGCGTGAACCCCGGCAGCAGAGGCTCCACCAGAACCCACAGCCCATCAGGAACCAGACGAGAAGAGAGATCACCGACCACAGACAGCATCATGCCCGATGCCGCTCAAGCCACGTGAGACATCCTCTTAGTTGGCATCTATTCGTAGACGAGCGCCGCCCGAAAGATCGCAGCAATCATCGCCCAATCGGGCGTTTCTGGAACAGGTTCCTTTATCACGTTCGCAAAGAATCCATCCATTGACCTAGTCCAGCGCCCAGCGGAATCCACGAAGGACTCAGTCGTGGCGTTTTCCACAGTAAGACTTCCGTCGCGCATCCTTTCCGCCAGCGCGGCTAGGAAGCGAGCTAGATCCTCCCTGCTTTGGATATCGTTCAATGTCGTGTCTGGCCATTTCATGGCGCCCACTCCAGCGGATTGAAGTAGTTGATCATGATTGAACGCCCTTCGTTTTTAGTCGTGAATTTCCAGGCTTCGTTGGCAGCTTCTTCAGAAGTTGCCATGCGGAACGGCATCGGAATCCCTGCCTTTTGAAAGGACACGAGTCTTCTGTTGTCGAGTGAGAAGACCTGCCCGTCCCTGACGGTCAGCCGCACAGTCGGGAGATCGCCAGCTTTGAGGTATCCAGACCGCAACGCAGCCGCCGTCTGTTCAATTGTCTCTCCGGTTCCGAAACGAGGGCTGACAGTGTCCTGGGAGAACCTCACAAGTTTCGGGTCGATGGTCCCACCGCAGTTGTGGGCGAGTACCGGTGTGGGGCCTGCCAGTACATAGTAGGTGTGGTGGTTGGTGGTGGTGAGGTTGTGGACGGTGGTTGTGGTGGTGTGGTGTTGGACGGTGGTGATCTGGATGTGGGTGCCGGCGCTGGTTTGGAGCCATTGGCCGGGTTGGAGGTCGGTGGCGTTGGTCCATTGGTTGAGTTGGGGGACCCAGAAGGGGTGGCCGTCGGTGGCGGTGAGGGTGGCGGTGGCCGGGCCGTCCTCACCGCCGCTGTCGCTGCCGTCGCCGTTGGCGTCGCTGTCACTGTGACGGCTGCCGTCACCGCCGCTCGCGCCGTCGTCGCCGTCGCCGTTTCGGGTGGCGTCGTCGTCGGTGTCGGTGTTGTTGTGGGTGTCGGTGTGGGTGGTGAGGGTGGTGAGGTGTTTGGTGCCGTGGCCGGT